>JAYVGE010000211.1:0-9514 GCA_043772515.1 Flavobacterium sp.
CAGAACAAAAAACACTTTTTTTTACTAATACAGGCTTATCTGTCGTATCCGATTTTGGCAAAAGCACCTTTACCAACAGCACCGTTTCGAGTACAGGAACAAGCGTTACCACAGTGCCGCTAAGTGGCAGTAATGGTTATTTGGAATTTAAACCAGAAACATTAGGAAGTGTTATGATTGTAAAATTCGGGACTCAAAGTGGCGTAGCAAGTAGTTCGGATTACGGTATTCGAATCGAGCCCAATGGAACTCTCAACACCATAGAAAACACCGTGCAACCCGTATCATTAGGAACCTTGACGGCCAATTATTCCAAAATTACAATCGAAAAGAAGGGAAATCAAGTCTATATAAACAATTACAATCCAAACGGAACTAAAGCGGTAGCTACCAAAACACTCACTATTAAGCCCTTAGATCTCGAAAAGTCTTTCTATGGAGTTGTTAGTTTAACAAAAAAGACTACTGATGTTTCCTTGAGTATCAAACACGGTGGTTTTGTAGCCACAGGCTCTCAGGTCGAATTGTCATATGATGTAAACCGTGCGGCTGAGTTTGCCAATACTACCACCAAGAGTTTCTTGATTATTGACCGATCGGGCACAGGGAATTTTTCTGTGGATAATGTAGACTATTACCCTACCGATGAGCAAGATGCTAGTAGAACCAAAATTATCTTCAATAACATTATTTGGGATACAGACGGCAATGGCAAAGACGTTTTTACTTTCGGTTATAGAGATACTACGGTAAAATTAATAGCCATAGAAGAGGCCGTAACAGCCAGTTGTCTTAACGGCGTGCTACAACAAGATGCCAAAATCAATATAGAAATAAAAGAAGGTGTACCAGGATACAAATATACACTCTACAAAACAGGAAATACTAGTGTTTTGGAAACGGGAACTTTTTATGAATCTAAAAAAACAATATCCAATTTATCCTCAGGAGATTACGATTTGACGCTAGAAATGATTGGCACCAATTTTGAAAAAACAGTGGGGGCAACTGCAACAGCTGCTGTAGCAACAAACACCGCATTGGTAGCAGGTGGCAACGGAACTTTGGAATGGACAGTTGTCGATTTTACTTCAGATAAATACATTGGTTTTAGTAGTCAAAAAACAAACCTTACCACCAACATGCTTAATTATGGTGTTCAAATCAAACAAAATCAATTGTTTTTTTGGAACAAAGCATTGGCAGGGAATGTATTGACAACTCTAGCCAAAGGCAGTAAAATAAAATTAGAACGCCTAGGAACTACAGTAGTTTGCAGTGTCAATGGTATCGTAATAGGCAGTCAAACTATAACAACAGCCGATATTGGACTCTCTTATTATGGTTTTATTGCCCTCGAAGGTAGTGTTAACGGAATCTACAATTTAGAACATACTGGCTTTGTAACAAGTCCAACCAAATTAGTCTGGGGAACAGCATCAAATTTGAAGCAAACAGAAGGCGATGCCACTACAAGTAAAATAATTCAAAAAATAAGCATTTTACCAACCGATTGCAAGCCAGTAGAAATTGTTCCTCCTGTTGTAATTACAGATCAATTATTGGTAGCCCCTGTACCATCAAAAGTTGGGGCAAACTTTACAATCTATGTCGATCTAGAAATCCCCTCCGAGGCGATGGTTTTGATTTTTAATCCCGCCGGAATCTTGGTTACACAATTACGAAATGCCAATATAGAAAAAAAGCATCGTTTTGTAACCAGTATCCCTACCGCAGGAGTCTACATTGTCAAGGTACTGACTGCAGAAGGAGAGTTAAGTAAATCAATAATTATAACGCAATAGTTTCTAGTACTATTTAGGAAAGTTTAAAAAATGGAAAAGAAAAAAAACAATAGCCCAACACTACACCGTTTTATTGCAAGTATATTGGCAGGACTAATTTTAGGACAAAGCAGCTTTGCTTATACAACCAAATTAGTAACTCTAAAACCCTTTATTGTCCGTTCTGGAGCAATAACTCAGGAGCAAAATCACTTGAGTCCGTCTGGGTCGGTGACAACTTTTGTATCAAAGCAACCAACGAAAGTTCTAGATAGAAATCGTAAATCATCTTTAATCAAAGAGATTGTAACAACTGTAGAACGATCGGGAGTTATAGGCATTTATGCTGGTAAAGCGTTAGACAATCCTGCGGACAATTTATTTCATTTTACCGTATCAGAGGCACCGGCTTTGGGCGATCGGGTAAAACTGGTTTACGAATTGCAAGGAGTGTCAGATTATCATGGAGTGGCCTTGAGTGTAAATGAAGGATTCGCTAGAGGCGGTACTTGGGTAACCAAGAGCGACCAATGGAGCCGTCAAGAACAATGGTTAGAGGCCAGTAGTGTTACCAAAGGCGAAAATACACTTCAGTTTTCGCTTCCCGAACAAGCCGATTATGGCTACCAAGTACGCAACATTACTTTAGAAATAGAAAAAGGAATCGCCACAGCCCTTCGATTCGACAATCTGGAAGGACTACGTTCTAATAATCAAGCATATGTAAGTGGGTTCGTTCAAGGAGTAACAACCGAGAGTCAAATTGAGGTTGATGGAAAAATAGTGAGCCATCAAAAAGGTTTCTTTGAGACGGTATTGTCTATAAAAGGAGACACAACCGTAAAAGTTGTCGTTACCGACAAGGGGCAAATAGCAGAAAAAATCCTAACGCTAAAAGACTGTAAATTGGATGCGCAATTGCCTCTAACAGCCGTTTTTGAGGGACAATCAAAAAATTTTGTAAAAGGGCAAAAAATGAGTTTGGAAATAGGAGCAGCACGTATTGAAGTAAATGCGACGGCTTTGTTAGAAGACAAAAAACTAAGCATTACCCCATTGCGAGGGGTAGACATACCCGCCCTGGAGGTCGAGATGACCAATTTGACTTTGGGCAACGGCTACCGATACTTACCTCATGGTACCCATTTTGGCGAAGGCGCTTTGGTAAAATTAGGATACGACAAAAAGCGGTTGCCACCTGGCTATACCGAAGAGGACATTCGTACCTTTTATTATGATAAAGAAACAGGACATTGGGAAGCCTTGGAACGCGATAGTTTAGATGTAGCCCATCAGGTAATTATTTCCAAAACGACTCATTTTACCGATATGATTAATGGCATTTTGAAAACGCCAGAATCCCCCGAAGGACAAGGATTTACGGCAACGATGATGAACGACATCAAAGCAGCCGATCCTACGGCAGCCGTACATAGTATCGCCCCACCAACAGCCAACCAGCGAGGGTCTGCAAACTTGAGTTACAGTATCGAAGTACCTCCAGGACGCAACGGAATGCAACCAAATTTGAATATCACCTACAATAGTGATGCAGGAAGCGGATGGCTTGGCGAAGGCTGGGATATGAAACTACCAACTATTAGTGTAGATACCCGTTGGGGTGTGCCCCGCTATAGTACAACCTACGAAACCGAGACTTATAGTATGGACGGAACGATGCTGGTCATGATGGACAATCAAAACCCAACCGTAGCGCATCGAGGGGACAAAATAGCCCGCAAGAGTGGCGCAGTACAGTTTTATCCTAGAAACGAAGGGAATTTTAGTAAAATCATCCGTAAAGGAACTGATCCCAAAAACTATAGTTGGGATATTACAGATAAAAACGGAACGACTTACAATTACGAGCAAACATTAAAAGGAGACAACGGAAACATTGCTCAATGGTATTTGACACGGGTTACAGAATTACACGGCGATTATATACGATATAATTATGCTTACCAACAGACACAAGGAGTGACTGTATCTATAAAAGAATTATATCTATACATTATAATCTACGGTAATAGAGGCTTAAATCCACATAGCGAAGTCCAGTTTGATAGACAAGCAGCTGTAAAAACGGTAAAAACCAACAACGGTCGCTATGGTTTTTTGACCTCGCAGAACCGATTACTAACCAAAGCAACCGTGTTGCATATGGGTAAAGTAGTACGAAGCTATGATTTTGTGTACAAAGCAGGCGATGGAGCATTCAAGAAAACATTACTCGAAAAAATAGTACAAAACGATGAAAGCGGTGCCAAATTCAACGAACACGTTTTTGAGTATTATGATGATGTTAAGGCAGCCCAAGGCTATGTTCCTTTTAGCAGCACCAAAGAAAACTGGGACACAAGAAATGATAATGTAACGGGGAATGGGGTTATTACTAAAGCGCCTATCGTAAGTTCAGGGGTGAATTTTAATGATAAAATATCGGCTCTGGGGGGTGGGGTAACTACTTCTGGGGGATTTTCGTTGTATGCAGGAATAGGAATTTTTAATGGAGATGCAGTTACGACGAGTAATACCTTTGGGGCTAATTTTTCATACGGACTTTCTGAATCCAAAGGGATTCTTGCTTTAACAGATATTAATGGAGACGGGTTAGTAGACAAAGTTATTAGAGAATCAGGGGGACTTTATTACAGACCAAACTTAGGCAATAATACTTTTGGAGACAAACTCAATATAGTAGGAATTTCTAATTTTTCGGTATCAAAAATAAGTAATATTGGTTACGGAGCTTCTTCAAAAATAGGTTTTACAGTAACAAATGCAACTGTTGGAGTAAGTAAACAAAATACAACGAGTAAAAATAGAATTTATTTTCAAGATGTTAATAATGATGGTTTAACAGATGTGGTTCGTGATGGTGTAGTCTATTTCAATCATATCGTAATGACCAACGGCAATGCCATACCTACTTTTACCACTTCGAGTAGCGATACGCCAAGCCCAATAGAGGCAGGCGGCACTATTGATAGTAGTGTAACAGCGGTAAATCCACAGGAGCAAGCTGATGCGATTGCCAATGCGCCTTTGCACGACGTAGTACGGGTGTGGGAAGCACCCTTTGCAGGAACGGTAAAAGTAGAAAGTACCGCTACTTTGTTGGCGCCAACAGGCGAGTATGATGCCAATGAATACGATTTATCCGATGGGGTCTATGTTGGTGTAGAGAAAGCAGGTACGAGTATTATAAGTAAACAAGCCTTAACCAAAACCGCACCTACGGCCAGTCTAAATACGGCTTCGGTAACGGTAAGCAAAGGTGATAAAATTTATTTCAGAGTCCAATCGGGTATTACCGATTTGGCCAATGGTGCTTTTGATCAAGTCGATTGGAATCCAAAAATCACGTATACCGATGCTACCCATACGGGTATTCCAACCAATGGCAATGCCCAAGAAAGTTTTAGCTATACCGCCTCCGAAGGGGATGTATTAGATAGTAATACGGTTACGGTAATCCCTCAAAAAGCAAACGAGACTGGTGCCGTAAAAGTAGAAGGTGTTTTCATTAAACCTATAACTAGTGATAGCGTCAAGGTTACGCTTTTGGCAAAAAATACTGCGGGTACGTTCGAACCCGTTTGGTGTAAATCCTACGGACCAACAACTACTTCAAACCAGCTCTTGACGGCTAGTTTTTTATTGCCCGCCAGTACAGAAGGATATCAGGAAATGAAAGTAAATATCAGTTCGGACACCAATGTGGCTTGGGAAAAAATAAAATGGGACGCCAAAGTAACCCATTATGCACAAGGCAATTATACTGTTACTGTTGTACAAGAACAACCGAGTATTGATTGTTTAGCAAATGCCCAACCTTGCCAAAAAAAAATACAACTAACACAAACCGTAAACAAAGGAACGACAGACAACCAACAAGCGGCAGAGCACATTATAGCACAAAATACAATTGCTAGTGGTGCTGTTGCTACGTATCATGCAGGTCAAGCGGTTGTTCTAGGCGAAAACTTCCATGCCGCTTCGGGAGCTATTTTTAATGCTTATATAGAAGGCTGTTTGGGTGCCCCCGTAGCGGTTAACAAAATCAGTTTTACAGGGGTTTCGGATTATGAAAATGTCTCCACTAAGGATTATGGTCTTTATGCAAACCACTTGCTAACAGGGCAAGTATATACGGCAACAACAACCGCTAGTGTAGCTATTGTACCTACTCTAAAAACGACTGTTACTGATGCAAAAAATTACAAAGTAGTGCTCTCTGCCAAAACAGACAAAGGTGTTTTATTAGGCAAAAGTACCTATACTCTAGCAAATGGTATTTTGACCAATCCAGCTCCCTTGGTGATCGATGTAGTAGCAAACGATAAAATTTGGCTAGAATACCATTTACCAGAATCGGCGGCTTTTGGACAAACACCACCACTTACCACAACACCTACGGCAACCATTGATGGTACACCAACAGTAGCGGCCATTTTTGTACCTATAAGCAACGACTCCGAAAGATTCGGCCCCATGCAACGCCATTGGGGTCAATTTGTATACAATGCTATGGGAGGAAGACACAGCCGACTTATAGAAGAGGACAAACTGGTATTGCCAACATCGGAAACAGCAGAAATGGATCCAAGAAAAATGATTTTCAATACCATGAATCCAGATGTACTAACCAAAAAATACTGGTCAGGAGCAGATGATTTAACCTATATAAAGAACACAATACTATCGAGTTCCCGTTTAGGCGAAGACAATGTTGTGCTAACGAATCCTTTATCGGGAACAGGGGCAACAGGGACAGCCAATACCAATAATGCGTATTGTACCAAGGGGACAGGCGCTTTTGGTATTGAAAAAATCACCAAATCAGAGAGTACTTCTGTACAAGCTGGCGTAGGTGTTTTTACTGCAAGTACAGCAACAGGTTCTTCGAGAGTCGTTACCGATTTTCAGGATATGAATGGCGATGGCTATCCCGACATTATTACCGATGGAAAAATACAATACACCAATACCAAAGGTGGTTTTGATGGGGAGGCGGTACCCATAGATGGATTACACAGAAGTAAAAACTCTTCTTATAGTATAGGAAAAGGAGGAGCTCCTGTATATTCGGCATCCGTTAGAACAGCAAGAGTGGGTTATGTTAAAGCTAGAAATGCGAATGCAGCAAGTACCATAACAGCAACGTCCTCTTCTGCAGAAAAACAGGATAAACAATCTAAAGAAGGGCAACTTTTATTAGCTGAAAAGGCTTTAAATACTGCTAAAAATGAACCCGCAGACAAGAGCCCTACAGGCACTGGTGCTGTAGAATACCAAAAGGAAGAAGTTGTTCGTAGCTATACCGATATTAACGGCGATGGATTGCCTGATAAAATATTGGATAACAAATCGGTGCAACTAAACTTAGGCTATACTTTTTCGGAAGCGATAGATTATAATTTAGAAGACATTAATAGAGGAGAGGGAGTAACGCCAAACATAGGTGTAGGGATAGATTTTGGTTCTTCTTCTATTTCTGCTGGATATGGAATTACCAAAGCCATTTCGTGGGGTGTTTTTGATTTGCATGATGTTAATTCTGACGGATTAACAGATCAAGTGTTTAAGGATGGGCAAGTCCGTTTGAATTTAGGAGACCGTTTTGCTCCCAAAATAAATTGGGATGGATGGTCTAATAATGATTTGGGGATGGGGAATTTTAATAGAAACTCTTCTACTGCGGAGTCTATAAATGGTTCTTATACAATAAACATACCTATTCCGTTACCTCCTCCTGCTTTACCCCTTAAAATTTCTATCAACCCTTCTGTAAATGTAGGTCTCTCCAGCAACCGTACCGAGACCCAATTACAAGATATCGACAGCGATGGTTTTCCCGATTATCTGGCCTCGAACGAGGACAGTAGTTTGGAGGTAAAACGCTCAACGATTGCCAGAACCAACAAACTCAAGACGGTACATACGCCTTTGGGAGCAGAATATGTGGTCGATTACGCCCGCAGCACGCCTACGTACGATCATCCTGGCGGAAAATGGGTAATGCGCAGTGTGGCAATCAAAGACGGAATTGCGAGTGATGGTGTAGATATGAAAACGCAGTTTGAGTACAACAAAGGGCGTCAAGAACGCCACGAGCGCGAGTTTCTAGGCTTTGGCGAAGTAAAAACCCAAAGTTTAGACACCGAAAACGGCGATAAAATCTACCGAACACTAACACAAAATTACGATGTGTCGGATTATTATACGAGCGGACAAGCCCTGTCGTCGGTACTAGAGAGTGGTACAGGAGCCAAGTTTACTCAAAACAGCACGACGTACCATACCTATGCGGTAAAAGCCGTCGCCGACAGTTACAGCTTTACCCCAACAAACAAGGTATGTTCGGACCGTGGTATTAGTTTCAACCCTGCCAAACACAGCGAATCCTTGGCATACGAAGGCGAAACAAGCCCGTTGAAACTAAACGAAGTCGATACCGAATATTATGTAAATACAGGCGCATTTGGAGATCTAAAAACCTATACTTACAAAGACAACAGTACAGGAAACTACCAAGCGGCGATAGAATACACAACCAATTTAAGCAAACACATTTTTGGGCTCCCCGTACATACCACAGTAACCAGTGGCGGGGTTCGTTTTCGAGAAACCACGGCAACTTACGACACCAATTTTGCAGATCATCTTACGCAAATTACCCAAACGCTAAACAACACCCAGAAAGCGGTAGTAGATTTAAAATACGATGTCTATGGTAATATTGTGCAAAAAACAATGCCCGAGAATTACAAAAAGCAACGTCCGTTTTACAAGTACCGTTACGACGATACGTTTAAAATGTATGTAGAAGAAATAACCGACCAATTTGAGTACCGCTCCTACCTTCGCAATTACGATAGTCGTTACGGTATGGCTTTAGAAACAGAGGATACCAACGGCTATGTTTTGAAAAAGGAAATCGATGAGTTTGGACGAGTGACTCGCATTTTAGGCCCAAAAGAAGCCGCTGTAGGACAACCCTATACGCTTCAATTCGATTATTTCCCAACGGTAACCGTTGCCAATGGTGTCATTAGCAGAACGCCTTATGCACGCACGCAGCATTTTGATGCCACGCATCCCAACGATCCGATAGAAACGGTAACCTTTGTAGACGGACTCGGTCGTGCCTTGCAGGTCAAGAAAGATGCTGCACTCACAGACAACAAAACACCCGACCAACAAACCGATGCGATGCTTGTTTCGGGTCGTGCCCAATTTGATGCTTTTGGCAGAGTAAAGGCAAGCTACTATCCGCAAACCGCGGCATTGAGCCAGTGGTCGAAATTTGAAGATACCTTTGATAGTCTTGCGCCTACGCAAACCACGTATGATGTGCTCGACCGCCCGATAACAACGACCTTGCCCGACAAAGCTGTTACCCAGATGGCGTACAGTATTGATGGTGGACTCTTGAAAACCGAAGTAACCGATGCCCAAAACAACAAAAAAGCAAGCTATGCCAACGGTTCTGGATTAACGATGAAAACAGTAGAGGAAAACGACATTACCACCCAGTTTGGTTACGACCCGATTAACCAGTTATTGAATGTAACCGATGCGGCAGGACAACAAACATTGAGCCAATACGATTTGGCAGGCAGAAGAGTAGCATTGCAGCATCCCGATGCAGGCAAGAGCAATTATACCTTTGATACTTCGGGCAACTTGTTGGAGCGTCAAACGGCAAACTTGGCGGTAAAAGA
>JAYVGE010000212.1:0-3828 GCA_043772515.1 Flavobacterium sp.
TCATTTTTTGCAATAGCACTAACGCTAGATTCAAATGGATTAGCCGTTTTGTGTAATATCAGTTCGACAGTACCATAATCATTTTCATAATAGACGGAGATATCTATTTTTTTACCTTTTTCCTCATTTCGAAGGCATACATTTACCTCGCTATAGGCATCAATTTTCTCAGGAAAATCTAAGTCATACTTATTTTGTTTTGAGTATTTTGTTTTGATAAGAACTTGATTTGTATTATTGTAAATTTTAATTTGAACGGTCAAAACATTTAGATCTACTTGGCAGTCTTGAATGGTTTGAGTGGCTAATGTTTCTTCCATAGTCGTTTGATTTTTATAGTCATCTGTCATTTTAATTAACTTATACTTTGTTCTTTTTCCGTTTTCTGCATATCGTTATGATTAATAGAACGATCATCTTCTTGTTTGTCCATTACTTTTTTTCCATCTTTCCAAGTTTCCAGCACAGGAATATTGCGCATCCCAGTAGCAGAATTTACTCCTTCTTTATTGTAATAAGTCAATGGTGACTCGGATAAGATTACAAAATCGGCGCATTTTCCAACCTCCAACGATCCTACCCATTGATCGGCATGACATTGCCAAGCAGCATCGTAGGTCATAGCTTTTAATGCCTGAAATCTAGTAATACATTCGGTTTCGTTAAGTATCTGAGGGTCTATATTTTTCGGTGATCCTTCCATTATTCTTGTAATTGCTTGTTCCATCATACGCAATGGTCCCAATGGCGTAACGCTGTTGTCGCTATGAAGTGTTATTCGCATACTATTCTGTAAAGCGCCCTGGCATCTATCTAGAAGATTTGCTTTTTCTTTACCAAAAATGGTTTGCTGAAAAACCCAACCCCAATAGCCTACATGCCCTATTAAAAAACTTGGAGACAAGCCTAATTCCTGCATGTCCTTCAAATTTTTATCTGTCAATAAAGAAGCATGTTCTATTCGGTCTCTTCTACTATCTATAGTATCTTTATTAATTCCTGCCAATTTAAAGGCATTTATTGTTCGGTCTATAGCTTGATCCCCATTGGCATGAATCATCACTGGCCAGTTATTTTCTTTTACTTTGCTAACCAAGGCATTGAACTCTATTGGATAACCAAAATTAAATACCCCCGTATTGTTTTGGTTGTGGCAACAACTTATATCGTAAGCTTGATAATTTTCGTCGCAAGCATAAGGGGCGTACTGATAACCCGTAAGTCCTTGATTGGAACCATCTCCAATGAGTTTAATATATGCCAAATTGAATTTATCGTCACCTTCATTAGGCTGGTATTTACCTTGTATGAGGGTATCGTATTTATCAAGAGTAAGGGCTACCAAAGCACCTCCAATACGAACGGGGCAATTTTCCTGATTGGCCAAACGTTTTAAGAAACTTGGCTGATCAAAATTTGTCCCCCCTCCTTTTGGATTGATTTCAAAAGGTTCTATGCCGCAATCTTGCACATAAGTTACTCCTCTTTTGCTGGCTTCTTTAAAGATTTCTTTAACTTCCTCTTCTAGTTTTGCTACAGCATCAACCGGATTTATACTTATACTCATTTCAATAAGTTTCAATACGGGTTCAATCCCTGCAACTTCTTTCAGAACACCATCTGGGTTTACATTAATTTCAGGAAATTTAACTTTCATTAAAGTTATTGCAACCGTATTGATGTATGCCAAATGCATAGATGAATTCAATATAAAAACTGGTTGTATTGTTGATATAGCATCTAACACCTCCGCATTAAACTCCTTGTCAGAACCCTCAAACAAAGAAGGGTCAGCATTTCTACCAATAATCCATACGTCCTTATCGTTGGTTACTTTCTTTTTCAATGCTTCTACAACCCATTTACGACTGTATTTATCCTCTTCTGAAAGAGCAACGTTAGACCTTAAATCTTGTCCCAAAAAAGGACTCACATCTGTAGCTTTTTTAAAAACTGCAGTAGCTATAATATGAAGGTGAGGTTCAATAAAACCCGGTAATAGCGTTTGTCCTCCATAAATAATTCTTTCCCAGGTTCCTGTTGGCATTTTCGAGACAACACTTTTGTAAGACCCAGTTGCAACAATTTTACCATTGGATATCCCTATCGCCTCTACCATTACATCTTTTCCTCCTTCTAGGGTTTGAATGTAGCCCATTTGCTTGCTTGCTGTGCCCTTTTCGTTTGTTGCTGTTCGAAAAATTAGATCTTTATACCCTGAGTCATTTACAGATTCTCTATTTCTATCAGTTATACTACTCATTTCATTTGTATTGGGTAGTAATGTTTTCCATAATGGGCTACAGCAAGAACATTGCAATCCTTCGGTGTGACTGTGTTTCATGATTTTGTTTTTTAAGGTGTTACTGTTTATGTTTTTAATTACTTGGGGCTTTTGTATAATAAGTTCATTTCCTTTTTAGAAAACACTCCTCATTCTATTTTTTGTAACTATGCAATTTTATAGTCTTTTAAAAAAATACTTTAGGACATTTAAATTGGTGTAAATAAGAATGAAATAAATTTTTAAAGAATTTAAAACCTTATATTTATAAGTATTTTCTACTTTAATTTTCTTTAACCATTTACGTTTAAATCAAAGTCTACTCCGTTTATTATACTTAATTTTTCTCAACATCTTTAATTCATTATCACGTCGGATAATTACTTTTGTCAATCAGATAGTTTATTATTTAACAGCCATTTTAAAAACTAGTTTCTAGTGCTAATTTTTTCTGAAATAAAACTACTCTTTGATTGCAATAAAAATGAAAAAGATGCTATAAATGGACGATTTAGCGTTGTGAATGAAAGATTTTCTGTTGTGAATGAGAAAAAATGATGTGTTTTGAGATTCCTAAGAACCAAAAAAGAAAGTAGAATAGTAGGCTAAAAACAGTTAAAACCTAAAAATTAACTACAAATAGGATTTCAAAAACTTTAAATCACAGACCAAAATATGGAGCAATTTTTATAACAGATGAATACTTTTTTTAAAATATTTCGCATAAAAAAATCCATTTATTGAACCACGAAAGGGATGCTGTATTTTGAACAATTCCGTACTCCTTGTTTTACTATAAATTCACGGAATTATTAAAATCTCCTAATCCTAAGGGATATAATTACTTCTTTACTCAAAAAAACTATACATCGAGTAAAGCAAAATACTCGAAAATAAGAAGATCTCATTTTCGAGTATTTACAAAATAGGCTATAAATAACCTTTAACAAAAATAAAGATGGGGAGTAAATTCAATTTATAATACTTTTATTTGTATTTCAAAAACCAAAGTTGTGTCGCTGCAGAATGCGGTACCATAGCAATAATGTGCTCTCCAATAAGATTCTTAAACTGCACTTTTCCACCAAAAGCATTCTGTTCTGCTGCAAATTCTTTTGCTTGTTGATAATATACAGCATTGTCCAAGGTTCCGTGATACATTCTAAACTCGCAAGTATTTTTCCAAGGCTTGATACTATTGTCTTTCAATAATTGGTTGAAAGAAGTATATTTAGGATTACTATCAAATGTTGGTGCCGAAAAAGCAGAGGCAAAAAAGAATGCGGTTATATTGGGGAAATAGAGATTGGCTTCCAACAATCCTTGCATACCATTGTAATGCCCTAATGCTGTAGAAGCATAAGGCTCTTTCAAAACATCTTGATTTGACAAGTTCAAATAGCCGTTATTTTTGAAACCAAAAAAAGCATACGGAAAAAACACAGGAAACGGGATAGCTGCCGATGTTCTAGCGGTATCCACCATTCGCTTTAAGTTACAAGGTGTTCCTCCAGAAGAAAGCGCCAAAACATTGATTCCATGAG
>JAYVGE010000213.1:0-3824 GCA_043772515.1 Flavobacterium sp.
GATACAATTGGTAAAAAACACCAATACTTCTTCCGATAGTGGTTGCCATTGCAGCTCCCATTAACCCAAAAGCTGGAATGGGTCCCAGTCCATTAATTAATAAAGGGCATAAAATAATATTGCAGATATTAGCCAACCAAAGACTTTTCATAGCAATGGCAGCATTTCCTGCGCCACGAAATATTCCGTTTATAAGAAATAAAAGCATGATTCCTAAACTTCCACCCATCATAATTTGAGTGAAGTTTACCCCATATTCTGCCGCTTCAACGGATGCTCCCATGAGCAATAAAATTTCTTTGGCATAAATAAATCCAAAAATGCTAATGACTGTATTGATAACAAAGGCTATAATAATGGCTTGCATTCCTGCTTTTGCAGCAGCAACAGGATCTTTTTCGCCAATTCGACGAGCAACAACTGCAGTAGCCGCCATACTAATCCCGATGGCTATCGAGTAAACAATCGTGATTACCGATTCTGTCAAGCCAACCGCTTGAATAGCATAACTACTGTGTTCTAAATGACCTACAAAATAGAGATCAACCAAAGCAAAAACCGATTCCATGAGCATTTCCAATACCATCGGAATAGCTAGAAGAATTACTGCTTTTTTGATGCTTCCAGAGGTGTAGTCAAAAGATTCGTCTCCTTTGACAGCCTGTTTTAATATTGTAAAAATTCGAGAAAATAAGTTTTTTTCTATTGTTGTTTCTGTCATGATAAATTTAGGATTAATGAGAAATAGGTTCAGTTTTTTTAGCTGAACATAAAAATAAATAGTAAGAATCCTAATTATTAAAAAAATAGAGAAGGACTAGGCAGAAACTATCATAGCATTTGATTTTTGTAGGCAGTAAATGTAAGTATTCTTTTTAATTAAAAAAATTAATCTAACAAATTTTTACTCACACGGCTACTGGCAATCCATGAGGCGACAAAGCCAAGAATTACAATAGTTACCATGACTAGCAATGTGTTTTCTAGCGTAAAAACCACTGGATATGCTAGTGTTGGTGTAATCATAATCCATTGAAACTGCTGTTGCAATAAAACAATTATTATTCCTAGAAGTAATCCGATAATTCCGCCAAACACACTTAGCAAAGTGCCTTGAAGCAAGAATATTTTTCGTAGATCTTTGATTTCAGCTCCAAGATTAAAAAGGGTTTTTAGATTTCCTTTTTTGTCCAAAATCATCATAATCAAAGCGCCAATCAAGTTGAAAAGGGCGACAATTATCACCAAAGTAAAGATGAGATACACCACTATATTTTCGGTATTGAGCATTTTATAAAGAGACTCGTTGAGTTGTGCTCTATTTTTTACAGCAATTTTGTTTTTGAAAATAGTCTGTAGTTTGCTGATAATAGTGTTTTTGTCAGCCTCTTTTTTTATTTTTATTTCAATTCCAGAAACTTGGGTCGTTTTGTATTCTAATAATTCTTGAGCCAGACCCAAATCAGCGAAAACATATTTCGAATCCAAATCTTCACTTACTGCATAAATTCCAACCGGAATAACGGCAGTTTTGTTAAAAGCGTCTTCGGGATTTTCTATTGCCCCTTTACCAGGTTTTGGCACCATAACCTCTAATTGATTATTAAAGTCGAGCAATCCCATCGAGAATTTTTGGGCAATTCCGTAACCTACAACCACTTGGTACGTATCTGGTTTAAGCCATTGCCCATTGTAGAGTTTTCTCTCTATAGCGTTAACTTTGTTAAATTGACGATCAACCCCTTTTAGAAACGTAACTTCTTGTTTGCCATTATAAACAAACAAAACCCGTTCTTCGATTATTTTGGTAAACGAAACTATGCCATCAATAGTCTTGATTTTCTTTTCTTGTTCGGGAGTTACAAAGAAGGATTTTCCTAAAATACTGCTTATTTTTAAATCAGGATCTATGTCATTTGTAAACGAAAGACTAAACTCTTTGAGTCCGCTAAAAACCGATAAAACCACAAACAAAGCCATTGCACCAACAATTATTCCTAAACTGGCAATGCGATTAATAATATTGATAGCATTGTTTTTGCTGTTGCTAAGAATATATCTTTTGGCGATGTAAAGGGGAAAATTCAATCTAAGTTCTTTTGCGTTTTTCTAGAAGCTCTCTGTTTTCTATAGGATTTTCCTTGCTTGCCAATGCATTGTCGATTTTTTCAATATAATCTAATGAATCGTCGATAAAGAAAACTAAGTTTGGTACTTTGCGTAATTGCAAACGAACACGTTGTGATAAATCGTGTTTTATTAATTTCGAATTGGTTTTGATAGCTTCCAAAGTTTCCTTTGCTTTATCTTGAGGGAATATGCTTAAATGCACTGTTGCTACCGATAAATCGCTAGTTACTGTTACTTTGGATACCGAAATAATCAAGTTGTTTACTCCGTTTTTTCTTATTTCTCCTTGCAAAATATCAACCAAATCTTTTTGGATCACCCCGCCTATTTTTTTCTGTCTATTTGTTTCCATAGTGCAAAAATACTATTTTTTTGAGTGGCAACCTTAGAAAGTCATAAACTCCTAAAAAAAATTATGCTTGTTTCTTAATTCTGAAGTAATAAATGGATCTCAATTTGTCATATTCAGAATGGATTAGGTGTTACTCTTCAGATGCTAAGAAGTTAAGGTTCTAAGATAAAAAAAATGTAGTTTAATTGAAATCATGTTATGGCGTTTTCAAAACTAAAATTTAATGCACCTTAATTTTACTTAATGCTATTTGAAGTGAATTAAAAGATACTATTCTCTTAGCCTCTGAATAGTTATGGAATTTATTTATCTTTTAACCATTCAAACAATCGTTGCGCATCTGTTTTTTTGAATAATTGCGTTCCTTCATTCATAGTAGCTGCCGATCCGCAGGCAACTCCCCAACGAATCACTTCTTTTAGCGTTTTATTTTGCGAAAGTGCCCAAACCATTCCGCCCACCATACTATCTCCAGCACCGACCGTGCTTTTTTTGGCGACATTGGGAGCAGGAACAAATTCGTAATGGTCTTTTGTGACCAAAACAGCACCTTGAGGCCCAAGCGAAACAACTACAATTTCGGCTCCGCCTTTGGAGATAATTTGCTTGGCAGCATGGTTTACTTCTTCCATTTCTAGGCGTTCGACACCTATTAATTTTGCCAATTCGCCCACATTGGGTTTAATTAGATAAACACCTGTTTCTAGAACTTTCTTCAAAGCTTCTCCCGAAGTATCTACAATTAATTTTGAATTCGATTTTTTTGCTATTTCAGCAATTTTTTGATAGAAATCTTCGGACAAACTTTCATTCAAACTACCACTTGCTACTAAAAAGTTTGGATTTAAATTTGTAATTGTTTCTATTATTTTCTTACTTTCAAAATCAGATAGCTTCCCACCAGTAAACCCAAAACGGTATTGAGAATTGGTATTGTTATCAACTGCCATGAAGTTTTCTCTGGTCCAGCTTTGGGTTTCTATGGCTTCAAAAGGGATTTTTTCGTTTTTTACTAAGTCTTGTAACATCGTTCCTGTTGCTCCGCCAGTTGTAAATACAGCAAGGGAAGTTCCACCGAGACGGGAAATGGCCTTAGACACATTGATTCCGCCGCCACCAGCATCAAAGGAAGGCGTTTCGCACCTGATTTTTTGTTCGGGGATCAATCCCGAAAAGTGAGTACTTTTGTCTACAGATGGATTTATAGTTAGGGTAACAATATCAAATGGTTTCATTTTTGCAGGAATTTAGTACGCTAAAGGTGCGTAAAATTGGTGAAAATTCGTGTTCTTTCTGGCAAAATTTTCTTCGTATATTTGCCACTTCAAACTTTGTAAAATTT
>JAYVGE010000214.1:0-9476 GCA_043772515.1 Flavobacterium sp.
AATATCAAAAAAACTACGAACAAACATCACAATTATCCCCAATGCTATCGGAATATCGATATTTAACATTCCAGATTTGATGCTTTTGTAAGCCGAAACATAATAACTGCTGGCAGAATACAAAAAGGAAGGCAATGCCAAAGCAAAAATCAATCCTCGAAAAAAAGGCTTGTAATTATCTAACCAGAATTCTTTGACCTCAAAATATTCGGGAAAGGAAAGCAACATAATATTCCCAAAACAAAAAAAAGCAACACCCAATTTGTACGTCAAACTTCTGTCGATAGTATGCTTACCCGTTTCATAGTTTTCTAGACTAATATAGGGTTCGTAGCCTATAGAACTCAATAAACAAACGATTGATCGGAGCGAAACAACATCGGAATTATAGATAATTCTAACTCTCTTATTCGGAAAATTAACTTGCGAAGTGCTAATTCCTTTTTGAAGTCGTTGTAGGTTTTCTAGAATCCAAATACAAGAACTGCAATGAATATGTGGAATATTGAGTGAGATAATCTCGGTGGTATCTTCTTTAAACTCTAATAATTTGGCAGTAATATTCTGGTTATCCAAGAAATCATATTTTCCTTTTATCTCTTGGGGAGTTGCTCCTGGCGATTTTTCGAAATCATAATAACTAGCCATATCGTTGAGACTAAAAATTTCGTAAACGGTTTTGCAACCATGGCAACAAAATTTTTTTTCATCAAAAATAATTCCCTCCTCTTGAGCAACATCTAAACCACAATGAAAACAGTTGACTTGATCCATACTATTTTGCTTATTTTAGCAATAACAAAGGTTGTCAATTCTGTAAACTAAAAGTATGACTTTTGTCATAATAATGCTTAAATTTACACCAAAATAATCCTATCTTATTATGAGTAAATGCGAACAATGCATTATTAGAGAATTTAGCTCTTTGAAAGCACTTACCAAAGAGGAATTACTTCATATTTCTGGCTGTAAAATATCTCATACCATAAAAAAAGGCGAAGTTATTTTTGAAGAAGGCGAGAATGTAAACGGGATTTATTGCATCAAAGACGGGATTTGCAAACTCACTAAACTGAGCACCAATGGCAAAGACCATATTGTTAAGCTGGTTACAAAAGGCGAATTATTAGGACAACGCTCGATGATAAGCGAGGAACCTGTCAATTTGAGTGCCGTAGCACTCGAAGATATGCAGGTTTGTTTTATTCCTAAAAATGAAATAATGAGTTATTTTGACAAAAACAATCAATTTTCGATGGGCGTAATGAAGTCTATCTGTGGCGACTTGAAAGAAGCCGATAATATAATGGTAAGTCTAGCTCAGAAAAGTGTTAAAGAAAGATTAGCAACCACATTGTTGTACCTAGAAGAGACCTTTGGCAAAGAGGAAGACAATAGCTTAAAAATACAGCTCTCAAGAGAGGATTTAGCCAGTTTGATTGGCACCGCCACCGAAAGTTGCATTCGATTACTATCTGAGTTTAATAAACTGGGGCTTATTGAATTGATTGGAAAAAAAATCGTTTTAATTGATATTAGCAAGCTAAAAAAATTGGCAGAGTAATGTTTGAAAACAATTTTCTATTCTCTTTTAACTGAATACTAAGTGTGATTGCTTCGTTCCTCTCAATGACAAAACTGAATACTAAAGCTTCTTCGCTTCTTCCCAAAAAACATCCATTTCAGTAAGAGTCATATCCATTAAGGGTTTCCCTAATTCTCCTGCTTTGCTTTCTAAGTATTGAAAACGTTTGATGAATTTTTTATTGGTACGTTCTAATGCATCCTCGGGATTTATATTCAAAAAGCGAGCATAATTTATCATCGAAAACAGAACATCTCCAAACTCAGCTTCCATTTTATCTTGATCCCCAACGGCAACCTCAACCTGTAATTCTTGTAATTCCTCTTGCACTTTGTCCCAAACTTGTTGCGGTTCTTCCCAATCAAAACCAACTGCTTTTACTTTGTCCTGAATTCTACTTGCTTTTACCAAAGCAGGCAAGCTTTTTGGTACACCCTCCAGAACAGAATTTCTACCTTCTTTGAGTTTCAATTTTTCCCAATTTTGTTTTACCTCTTCTTCATCTTTGACAACCGTATCACCATAAATATGAGGATGACGATGAATGAGCTTGTCACAAATTTCGTTGCAGACATCAGCAATGTCAAATTCCTTGGTTTCACTTCCTATTTTGGCATAAAAAACAATGTGTAGCAAAACATCTCCCAGTTCTTTCTTGACTTCGTTTAAATCATTGTCTAAAATCGCATCGCCCAATTCGTAGGTTTCTTCTATAGTAAGATGACGTAAGCTTTGTAGAGTTTGCTTTTTGTCCCAAGGACATTTTTCTCGCAAATCGTCCATAATATCTAATAATCTTTCAAAAGCTTGAAGTTGTTGTGGTCTTGTGTTCATTGCAAATGTTTTTGTAAAATTAAAAAAAAATCCTGCTAAGAAAATGGCTTAACAGGATTAAATATATACTCGAAAAAGAAAACTACACTTGGGTTGCTTTTACTTTTTTGCAGGTGCTTCTACCGTTTCGGCAACAAGTTCTTCGGTTTTTTCGGTAGTAATTGCATCAATTACTAAACCTCTTTCTTGAAGCATATTGTACCAATTTAGAATTTTCTTGATATCCGAAGGATAAACTCTTTCTTCATCGTAATCTGGTAAAACTTCCTTAAAATATGCGGCTAATTTTACATTGTCTTCTTTGTGCGAAATGGCTTGTCCTTTGTTTTCTTTAGTAGCAATATTTTGCATTATTTCCGACAATGGTTTTTCGCCTTCGTAAGTATAAATTGAAATTTCAGATAACAAACTCACATTACTTTTTAAACTAACTGTAACTTTTTTTCCGTCTAATAATGATTCTGCAACAAAACCAGTTCGGGTTTGCACCTTCAAAGCATATAAACCTGGTTTCCCAGAAATAGATAATATTTTTTCTAAATTCATGTTTATTTAAATTAATTTAAGAACTCAACTTATTTCATTTCTCTCGACTATTACCAAAAACCATACCATTGGTATAATTTCACCTCTGTTTACCTTCCTTTTTTGGCAATAAATTTCATTCTGTAATCTTGAAGCGTTTTGCCTTCCATGATATTCTTTAGTTTCTTTTTGATGAAACTTTTTTTGAATGCCGAAAGTTTATCGGTAAACAAAATGCCTTCGATATGGTCGTATTCATGTTGAATAACTCTTGCAATCAGTCCGTCAAAAACTTCAGTTTTCATTACAAAATCTTCCTCACAATATTCGATAGTTATCGTCGGATTTCTGTAAACATCTTCTCTAACGTCTGGTATACTAAGGCAACCTTCGTTAAAACTCCATTCTGGGCCCTCTTCTTTAATCATTTTGGCATTGATAAAAGTTCTTTTAAAACCCTTTAGTTTTTCTTGATCTTTATCATCCAAATCCTCATCATCGCTAAAAGGAGTCGTATCTATTATAAACAAACGAATTGACAAACCTACTTGTTCAGCTGCCAAGCCCACACCACAAGCATTATACATCGTCTCGTACATGTTGTCTATTGTTTCTTTCAGATTCGGATATTCTGGAGTAATTTGCTCTCCTATTTTTCTCAAAACAGGGTCACCATATCCTATAATTGGTAATATCATTATTGTAGTATTAAGTATTATCTACTGTAAACATGGGAGTTTCTTTGCTCCGATTTCAGTTGGCAAAAATAGTAAAAAATAGATAATGAATAATTTTCTATTACCCTTTTTTCAAAAAAGCAAATAAATTCCAAACTCAAACTAATTCAATCCTTAGCCCTCATGCTTCTAGTCAATATATTTTTATTTTTTAACCAGAATTATGCTGTTTATAATTTATTTGTTTTGCTAGTTGAGTTTTTTGTATTTCTATTTAAACTCCATCAAAATCAAAGCAAAAACAGCATAATTAAGCATGTCCTGATAATTAGCTTCGATACCTTCCGAAACCAAAGTTTTTCCTTTGTTGTCTTCTATTTGCTTTACACGAAGTAGTTTTTGTAAGATTAAATCGGTTAGAGAACTCACTCTCATTTCGCGCCAAGCCTCGCCGTAATCGTGATTTTTGTTTTGCATGAGTTCCTTGGTAAGTACAATTTTGGCATCATACCATTGGGTTGCTTTTTCTAAATCTAAATCGGGCTGGTCGGCAACCCCCAGTTCTAATTGAATCAAAGCCATAATCGAATAATTGATGATTCCTATGAATTCACCTGTCTCGTCTTCGGCAACTTTTCGAATTTCGTTTTCTTGTAAACTACGTATCCTTTGCGCTTTTATAAAGATTTGATCGGTTAAAGAGGGCAGTCTTAAAATGCGCCATGCACTACCGTAATCTTTCATTTTATTGATAAAAAGCGTACGGCAAATTGTAATTACAGCATCATATTCTTGGGTGGTATTCTTCATTATTGGTGTATATTTGTCTAGAATTTGTTCAAAAATAAGATTTTTTTTTGATTGATGATTCAACATTAAAGAATACTGGTTGCAGAAGCTTGGATAAATCAAATACAGCAACAGAATCTTAAAAAATATAAAATGAACTGCAAAGGACAACTCATCAATTTATCGACTCCCAAAATAATGGGAATATTAAATGTTACTCCCAACTCTTTTTTTGACGGCGGAAAATACAGTAACGAAAACGAATTGCGATCTCAAGTCGAAAAAATGATTGCCCAAGGAGCAACATTTATTGATATCGGAGCGTATTCAAGTAAGCCCAATGCTGAGTTTGTTTCGGAAGCTGAAGAAATAGCCAGAATTGTCCCAGTTATCAGTTTAATACAGAAACAGTATCCAGAAGTTCTTCTTTCGATAGATACCTTTCGGAGCGAAGTGGCAAGAGTGTGTATAGAAAACGGAGCTGCCATAATCAACGATATTTCGGCAGGAAAATTAGACGAGAAGATGCTAGAAACCATCGCAAAATACAATGTTCCGTATGTTATGATGCACCTAAGAGGTACACCACAAACGATGCAAACCTACACCAATTATGATGATGTTGTAAAAGAAATGCTTTTGTATTTTTCGGAGAGAATAGCCCAAGCGAGATATTTTGGTATCAATGATCTGATTATCGATCCTGGATTTGGTTTTGCAAAAACGGTCGAGCAGAATTACGAAGTTTTGCAAAAATTAGAACTCTTCAATATCCTCGAATTACCTATTCTTGCAGGCATTTCTCGAAAATCGATGATTTACAAAACATTGGGAACAGTTCCAGAAAAGGCACTAAACGGAACGACTGTTTTAAACACATTGGCATTGACCAAAAGAGCCAAAATCCTACGAGTTCATGATGTAAAAGAAGCGATGGAATGTCTAACTTTGTACGGTAAAATAAGTTGAAAATTATGAAATATCTAGCTGTAATTGTACTTTTTGTTTGTTTTTCTTGCCAAAAAAAAGAAGCCATTTTGTTACCAAAAGCAAATGTGACTATTGTAAAAAACATAGTAGATCACTCTCCTATTTATATTTTTTTTAGGACAAAAGGAAAAGATACTTTGGCAGAAGTAAACCGAAAAAACAGCATTATTACTACCAATTGGATCATAAATATAGACAAACGATTGCCGTTACGATTGGTGGTCCCAGAAGTGATGCAGCTGCAAAAAAGGAAAAGAGAAGAAAAAGAGCACCGCAATGAAGCAGCATTAAATTACTATTCCTACGCCGACAGCATTGGCAAGAATCTTGCTTTTTTACCTTTTACAGAAGTGTATTATACGTTGGGAAAACCATTGAAAACTGTGATTTTCTTTACTAAAAAGAATAAAATTTTAATTAAAAATCAGTTGATAACAAAAGAAAAACTTCAAGATCTAATAAACAACAAACTTTCTAAGGATACAGCAAAACCTTTTGTTTTTGCATTTGATAAAAATCTCGATTTTGGAAGTTACATTCAGGATAAGATTTTTATTCAAACTTTAAAAATAAAGAAAAATACTAACGAAGAGTTTGTTTATTAAGTACTTCCTTCTAGATTATGCAATGAGTAATCTGCAATCTGATTTACTGATGATGATACGGCTCATTTCTCAAAATGGTAAATCCACGGTACAATTGTTCAATAAAAAATAAGCGTACCATTTGATGGGAAAAGGTCATTAGTGAAAGTGAAATTTTGCCTTGCGCTTTGGTATAAACGGCATCAGAGAAGCCGTAAGGACCGCCAATTACAAAAACTAATGTTTTTATGCCCGAATTCATTTTCTTTTGTAATTCTTCTGAAAAGCCAACGCTAGAGAAGTTTTTTCCGTTTTCGTCTAATAAAATGAGTTGATCTGTCGGAGTAATTTTAGACAAAATCAATTCGCCTTCTTTTTCTTTTTGCTGACTTTCAGATAAGTTTTTTACGTTTTTGATGTCGAGAATCACATCCAAATCAAATTTGATATAAAAAGATAATCTTTTGGTGTAGTCCGTTATCAAGGATTGCAGTTCTTTGTTGTCGGTTTTGCCAATGGCGATGAGTTTGATGTTCATAAAAGGATATAAAAATTAACTATTCATAAAAGAGTTGGTGTTGTTTCTCTTCCCTAAATTAAAAGAATCAAATGTATGATAAATATATAGAAATTGAAATTGAAGTTTTTCTCGAAAAACGCTAAGGCAAACGCAATTAAACTATTTCTCAGAGATTCACAAAGAAATACGCAGAGATTCACTAAAAAACAATATAATCTCTGCGATTATTTGAGTAAACGCGGCGTATACCCTATAAAAATACCATGGTGCGTGTTTTTTAAATAACTTGATCATTATACTAATATTCTAAAAATGAATACCCAGCGTAAAAACAGACTTAGTAAATATAAATGTATAAATTAGCATTAAATTAAAAACATGAAACCAAAAACCACTTTTATCAGTGCAATCTCTAATACCGAATTTCCTATAGCCAATAGCATTTCGGGAAATGCAATCCAAAATCCCATTTTGCGACTCATTGTTGCAGATCATCCAACTTTTAAAAAGGAAGAATTTATTGAAATAAGTGAGTTGAATCTGTATCGCGAAAAATACATTTCTAATTATCTATTAACAGAAATAGAAGAGCTTTCGGATCTTGAAAACAGGGTAGTAGGAGCCTTGAAGCAGGATAAATCTTTGGTAACTACTGTTGAGGACGAAGTGGGCAACCGAACCTTTGGACAGGAAATAGCCGACAAAGTAGCGGCTTTTGGCGGAAGCTGGCGGTTCATTATTTTGTTTGGCGTTTTTATTTTACTTTGGATTGGGGCTAATATTTATATTCTTGCCAACAAAGGATTCGATCCGTATCCTTTTATACTGCTAAATTTAATTTTGTCTTGTCTGGCAGCACTTCAAGCCCCTGTGATTATGATGAGTCAGAATCGTCAGGAAGAGAAAGACAGAGAGCGAGCCAAGAAAGACTACATGATTAATCTAAAATCGGAATTAGAGATTAGAATGCTTCACGAAAAACTCGACCATTTAATAATGCACCAACAACAAGAATTAATTGAGATTCAGAAAGTACAAATCGAAATGATGCATGACATATTGGATCGAATAAATAGGTGAAAATAAAAATATCTATTTTTTTTCTTTTTTTAGAATGCGAAATGCAAAAGCGAAACCAATATTCAGTGCCGCTTTGCATTAATCATGTTATCTATCCTTCATTTCTTCAATCAAATTTTCTTGAAATTTTTTAATTCCATCTTCTCCCAAAAAAACATACAAGTAAACGGTAAATAGTAAATAAATACTGCTCAAAACGATTCCGATTATGGCGAGTACTTTTCCGATTTTTAGGTTTGAATAATCCAAATACAATTCTGAATTTTCCTTGTACAATTTAACATCCTTCTTTGCAAAAATCAAGGCAATAATTCCTAACGTTAATCCGACAATGCCATAGCAGCAACAAGTTAGTATCGAAGCGATTCCTAATATAAGGACAAGGGTGGCATTGGGTAATTTTGTTTTTTCCATAATTTAAAATAATTGTTTAGTGACACGTCATTTTGTAAATATAAGCAATAATCATTATCACTGTATTTAGTATTGCTAAAGGAATTATAATTTTGCTGTAATTTCTTGCTCTGTCTAGGAAATGAAATGCCAAAAAAAAGAAGAAAATGACTGTAGTGTAAATTGCTGGAAACATATAAAAAGCAGCTGTAAATTCTCCCTTCAAAAGCAGGAGTAATGCACGCTGCGTTCCGCAACCCAAACACTCTATCCCAAAGAGACTTTTGCTTAAGCAAGGAATCATATATTTTTCTAAATTCATTAGTTTTGTTTTTTATAATTTACAAAATAAAAAGAGAATCCTTTTTAATAATAAATTGATGCTGTTTTAAAGTTTATTACTTTTGAAAACTTAATTCAAAGAAATGAAAAAAATTTTAATTCCAATAATGATTTTTGCAATCATTATTGCTTTATATGAGCAGGGCAAAACAGACAGAAATGTATTTATACAGGTAATTTCGATTGTTGTTTTTATGTTCGGAATGTTGCGATTGAGTGCAAAAATACCAAGTAAAAATCAAGATAAAGAAGAAGATGATGCTAAGTAAAGGAGATAAGGTTTCGGTATTAGATGAAGCGCTAAACGGCATCGTATTATCGGTAAAAGACAAGGAGGTTACGATAGAAACAGAAGATGGATTTGTGATGACTTTTTTCGTCAACGAATTACTTAAAGTAAACGAAACCAACAACTTAATGGATTCTATTAAAAGAATTAATACAGGTGAAATTGCCAAGGAAAAAGAGATTCCAAAACCAAGAAGTTTTATTAAAGAACGCAAAGATAAATACGAAATTTCGGCTCCTGAGTTCGATTTACATATCGAAAAATTGGTACCAAATAAACAAGGAATGTCTAATTATGATATTCTGACCTTGCAATCTGAGACTGCAAAAAGGCATATCGAGTTTGCTATTCGCAACCGCATCCCAAAGATTGTTTTTATACACGGAGTTGGTGAAGGAATCCTAAAAGCAGAGCTTGATTTTCTTTTAGGTCGCTACGACAACATTGCTTTTCAAGATGGTAATTATCAAAAATACGGTCAAGGTGCTACCGAAGTTTATATAAAACAAAGCCTAAAATAAAGAAATTTCGTCACCTATTTTTATTTTTAAATCTGAATAAAAACAAAAAAACGTCTTTTTTTTGAGTAGTTTTCTAATGAAAATTGTCTCAAAAAGCAGACGCTTTTTTAATGAATTTATAATCTATAACCAATGTCGTTTCCTTAAGGAATTGCATGGAGTTACCGACTTATCTCTTTTATGCACTTCTAACTCCTCTCTTAAGAGGGAAATTTGCTCCTGTAAAACAAGGTGTTTACATATTCTAAAAATTATAGCGTTATTTTAAATCAAAAAAGAATTAACCTTTATTTTCTATAAAACAATATCGTTTCATTGAAATTTAATCGCATGCTGTTTATCATTTA
>JAYVGE010000215.1:0-3809 GCA_043772515.1 Flavobacterium sp.
TGTCAGGAAACAATTCCCGGATATAGGCTACTCCTTGCCAATTTGTTCGTGCGGTAATATACTCTTTGTAATCACTACCTTTGTAAGTCCCTATAAAAATATAGTCTTTCCAAAGCATTACATCGCCTCCTTCTATATGTACTTCTTCGGGAGGCCGTACCACTTTTGATGGGTTTATCTGGTCGATTACAAATTGAATAGCATGCAATTCGCGTTCTCTATCGGGTAAAATATTCGATTTTACAAAAATATCTCCTACAACAAAACCTATGTCTCTAGCAAAAATCTGGTTGTAATTCTCTATTATTTCTGGTCGTAATACGGTAACATTGTATTTTTGAAGTACCGCCTTAAAAGCTTCCATTTCTAGAATCATAGCCGATTCTTCGGGGTAAGTTCCTGCCAAAATATGCTCTAATGACTTTGGATCGTAGGCCTCTTCGGTTTTTGGTGTTGGTCCGTTATAAAATGCAGAACCTAAGACAACCGTTCGTAATTTCGAAGTTTCGTTTTTTATATTTAATGCTAACATTTGGTTGTTTTCTTTACATCAAAGATAAAAAAAAGCTTCACATCTGTGAAGCTTTTCTCATTTTATCTTTTATCCGTTGCGACAAAATTACGCAAAGGATGTCCGTTATAAATTTGTCTCGGACGCCCAATTGGCTCCTTATTTTCTCTCATTTCTTTCCATTGTGCGATCCATCCTGGCAAACGTCCTATGGCAAACATTACCGTAAACATATCTGTAGGAATCCCTAATGCTCTGTATATAATTCCAGAATAGAAATCGACATTTGGATATAATTTTCTAGACACAAAATACTCATCTACGAGTGCAGCGGCTTCCAATTTTTTTGCTATTGCCAAAATCGGATCGTCTACACCCAAAGTATTCAATACTTCGTCTGCTGCTTTTTTTATGATTCTTGCTCTTGGATCAAAATTTTTGTAGACTCTATGACCAAATCCCATTAATCTAAAAGGATCGTTTTTGTCTTTGGCTTTTGCCATATATTTATCTGCATCTCCACCATTCTTATGAATTTCTTCTAGCATTTCTAGAACGGCTTGGTTCGCACCACCATGTAGCGGTCCCCAAAGTGCAGAAACACCAGCAGAAATCGAAGCAAACAATCCTGCATGAGAGGATCCTACCATTCTAACTGTAGAGGTAGAACAGTTTTGTTCGTGATCAGCATGAAGAATAAACAACTTGTCTAAAGCACTAGCAACAATAGGGTTTGCTACGTACGGCTCTGTTGGTAATTGAAACATTAAATGCAAAAAATTATCAACATATCCTCTAGTATTATCATAATAATTTAAAGGATAACCCATACTTTTTCTATAAGTCCAAGTGGCTATAACAAGAAATTTTCCTATTGTTTTACACACTGTATCATACATTTCTTTTTCATTTTCTACATTAACAGACTTCGGATTAAAAGCTGTCAAGGCACTCGTCAAGGCAGACAAAACTCCCATTGGATGAGCCGTTTTAGGAAAACCATCCAAAATACTTTTCATCTCTTCATTAACCAATGTAAATTTTCTGATATTGGTTTCAAATTTTGTTAATTCTTCATTGGTAGGTAATTCTCCAAAGATCAAAAGATAAGAAGTTTCTAGAAAACTCGACTTATCGGCCAAATCTTCGATTGCGTATCCTCGGTAACGCAAAATTCCTTCTTCTCCATCCAAAAAAGTAATTTCACTAACACAAGAACCCGAATTCTTGTATCCAGGATCCATTGTAATGGCTCCCGATAAATCTCTTAATTTGTTAATATCTATAGCAACTTCATTTTCGGCCCCTACAATTACTGGGAACTCGTATTTTTTGCCATCAATTTCTAATATTGCTGTTTTCGACATAATATATTTGGTAATAAACTTTTAAATAATAATTTCTCAAATCTAAGGAATTTCAGTTTAACTTGAAAGCGAATTTATTAAATATTCAATAAAAAAGCCATTCACGTGAGATGAATGGCTTAGAAAACAGTATTTGTAACTATTATTTTATTTTAAAAGCATTTTGACCCGGAAAATAAGCAGTATTTCCAAGTTCCTCTTCAATTCGTAACAATTGATTGTATTTTGCCATACGATCAGAACGGGAAGCCGAACCTGTTTTTATCTGACCGCAGTTAAGAGCTACCGCCAAATCTGCAATAGTATTGTCTTCTGTCTCTCCTGAACGGTGTGACATTACCGACGTATAACCTGCATTTTTAGCCATGTTTACTGCTGCAATCGTCTCTGTCAAAGTACCAATTTGGTTTACTTTGATAAGAATAGAATTGGCAATTCCTTTATCAATACCTGTAGCCAAACGGGATACATTAGTTACAAATAAATCATCTCCTACCAATTGTACTTTGTCACCAATTTTTTCGGTAAGTAGTTTCCAACCATCCCAGTCGTTTTCATCCATACCGTCTTCGATAGAAATAATAGGATATTTAGCCACCAATTCTGCCAAATAATCTACCTGTTCTGCAGAGGTTCTGGTTTTTCCGGTTGCTCCTTCAAATTTAGCATAATCATATTTTCCGTCTACATAAAATTCTGCTGCAGCACAATCTAAAGCAATCATAATTTCGTCTCCAAAGGTATAACCTGCCGATTCGACCGCTTTTTTGATCGTATCCAAAGCATCTTCGGTTCCGCCTGGTAAGTTCGGTGCAAAACCACCTTCGTCTCCAACAGCGGTACTCAATCCTCTATCGTGCAACACTTTTTTAAGACTGTGAAAAATCTCTGTTCCCATTTGCATAGCATGTGAAAAAGAAGTTGCTTTTACAGGAAAAATCATAAATTCCTGAAACGCAATAGGTGCATCAGAATGCGAGCCACCATTAATGATATTCATCATTGGCACTGGCAAAGTATTGGCAGAAACTCCGCCTATGTATCGGTATAATGGTAATCCTAGTTCGTTTGCAGCTGCTTTGGCAACGGCAAGAGAAACGCCTAAAATTGCGTTTGCTCCTAAATTAGATTTATTGGGAGTTCCGTCTAAATCGATCATCATTTGATCGATTCCGTTTTGATCAAAAACCGAAGTCCCTAATAATTCTTCTGCAATAAGAGTATTAACATTTTTCACAGCATTCAAAACTCCTTTTCCTAAAAAAGCTTTTCCTCCGTCACGTAGCTCTACTGCTTCATGCTCTCCTGTCGAAGCTCCAGAAGGTACGGCCGCTCTTCCTAAAACGCCGTTATCCGTAACTACATCTACCTCTATCGTTGGATTTCCTCTAGAATCGAAAATTTGTCTGGCGTGAATTTTTATTATAATACTCATTATTTTAATCTTTTAGGTTTGTAATTAGTAATTGTGTTTCGATTTACAAATATATTATATCTAACCAAATGATTTAAAAAAAATAAATGAATGTTATTAACGATAACGTTGTAAATTGTTTTGGAGTTTTTTTACCCATAATATAGAACAGACGTTATTATTATTTGAGTCCAAGAGATTCTTGATTGAGGATTAGCAACTCTTGATTTGCTCCGCCTATTTACTTTTTTTATTCAGCTCTACCCTTCTCTTTTGAGCAAAGCATTAGCTCTACTAATCGATTTTCTACTTTTGTAATCGAGCCATGACTGTCCTTTACGTTTTCGCATCCAATTGTCATAATAGCGAATAATGGCAACGTTGACAAAACCTTTTATCAAATTACGGGGTCTGCCTGCCAAGGAACGCAAACTCAAAGAGAATCCTGGAGTTAGGTATTTCATATAATGCCACCAACCTTCTGGCATATAGAGCATTTCTCCGTGTTGAAGCTTCG
>JAYVGE010000216.1:0-9418 GCA_043772515.1 Flavobacterium sp.
TGTTACATCCCAAACACAAGTTGTTGTATTGAATGTTGCCATTTGATAACAAGCTACCGTAGGTTTTACTGGCTGTGTTCCTGTTACATCCCAAACACAGGTTGTCGTATTGAACGTTGCTGTTTGATAACAAGCTAACGTAGGTTTTACTAGCTGTGTTCCTGTTACATCCCAAACGCAGGTTGTTGTATTGAATGTTGCCGTTTCATAACAAGCTACCGTAGGTTTTACTGGTTGTGCTCCTGTTACATCCCAAACGCAGGTTGTCGTATTGAATGTTGCCGTTTGATAACAAGCTACCGTAGGTTTTACTGGCTGTGTTCCTGTTACATCCCAAACACAGGTTGTCGTATTGAATGTTGCCGTTTCATAACAAGCTACCGTAGGTTTTACTGGTTGTGTTCCTGTTACATCCCAAACGCAGGTTGTTGTATTGAATGTTGCCGTTTCATAACAAGCTACCGTAGGTTTTACTGGTTGTGTTACATTTATTATTGTACTTGATGTATAAACTGAAGGTGTCGCACATGCTTGCTCGTTACTTACAGAGTAGGTACAAGTGTAGGTTGTTGTTTGGGTTGGAGATACCGTAATAGGATTTGCTGTTCCTATTACTTTACCAGAACTATCTGTCCATTTTATACTAAATAATTCAAATGGAATGTCTAAAAACAAATCGGTGCTATTAGGAGCACAAATTGTATTATTTGTTACCTGTACAGGCTGAACAGTAGCAGGTGTTAACAAAACATTTTGAGAAGCAATAGAACAACCATCATCTGCTCGTACAAAATAGGTTTGCCCTACTGTAATACCTTTAAAAATAGTTTTTAATGCTTTTGGATCGGTTACCGTTATTGGTCCTTGAACCAATGTAGCACTAGAGTTTGGAGTTGCATTGGTACCAGGATCTCCAGTATATAATGAAAAAGTCATAGGTGCCCTACCAGTTCCTCCAACAATCTCCGAATGTACAAAAGCAGTACTAGCGTCGTTTACATCGCAATAATAAATTTTATTTACAGATTTAATTGGCAAAGCTTGTGCAATTGTAAAAGGAATTTTAAAAGCGACACTTGTATTGCCATCACTTACTCTAAAAGCAGGAGAAGTACTAGATATATTCCCGTTATTAAAACCATGCAAAATATAATCTCCCGTTTTTAGTCTGTTTTTATCAAGCTCATTCCACCTAAAATTTCTACCCTGGTATTCTATCCTAAGTAAATCTGGTCTTGAAGGAGCATATAAAAAATTATCTTTCACAATCATTGTTCCAGAATCGATGCAACTAGGAGTGGTTTCGACAGTAATAATTGAATTTCCTTTGCAATTATCTTTAATAGTTATATTTTGTGTTACTGGCAGATAACAAAGTGGGTTGTTAAGTGTAGAGGTAATCACATAATCGCCAGGTGGTAAACTATGAAAATTAAGACCCGCTCCAACCATAGTTACAGGAAAATTTATTTGATACACACCATCGGCATTTCCCATAGGATTTCCTGTAGAACTAAATTGTACTGATGTTTGCCCGTCTGCCCTAGTTAAAACATGTGTTGCTGCTGAACCTGTTAACGCTACAGCATTATCGTAAAATACAATCTGACTAGTATTTCTTAAATAATCACATTGTAGACTAAGGTTATTTATAGCATACTTTGAAAGCATCGTAGGACTTGGCTCTTTTATAACAACATCTTGCGTTTGCGAAGGATTACAGCCATCAGTAATAGTTACTCTGTATTTGCCTGTTTCAGGAACAGTTACATAATAATTATTATTATCAAACCCTACACCTGATGGTAAGCCACTAAAAGGAAGCATAGGAAATGTTTTTATAACAACAAAATTACCAGAACCAAGAGGTTGTTCTTGTTTCATTTCGTAAATAGGATTACAAAAAAAAGGTTTTTCTACCGGAAGTCTTGTTCCTACTCTATAAGTTGGTGTACTTTTACACGAAACAATAGAAGAGTATGATGAATCTACTGGATTAAGTGTATAATTACTAGAAACAGGGGTGTAAAGTTTGGTTGTTGTATACTGATAGCAACCATCAACTTCGGTAATTTTTATATGATAGGTTCCTGTATCTGGTACAAACGGTCCGATATTTGGTCCGTATGACTTGTATTGATTTCCTACAAATATCTGACCTGTTTCAAGTATTTCATATGTAACATTTACTGCGTTATCTGTATAATAAGACACTTGGTTTTTACAAGCATTTGGTCCTGTACAAATTTTTTCTTCTCGAAAAATAAAAGGTTGAAAAGCCCCAAACACAAATCCATTTGTTACATACTTATGATCAAAAATTTCTGTTTGACAATTGTCTTTTACACTTATAGGTGTAACGATACCGCTGTTGGTCGCACCAACATTTACTGCAAAAGTATGACTCAAATCCATTGTGGGTCCAAAAGTGTGCAACCCATCAAGGTCGGTAATTTTATAAATAAAAGGAGCAGATCCCCCACCTGTTGGAATTGTAATTGTAACACTCGCCTTCAAATCATCTGGATTTCCTAAAAATGTAAATGTGTCAGGTGCAGTTGGAGTGAATGAGGATGACCCACATTTTGGTCTAGTTTGAGTAATTACAGGTATTTTTAAAGGCAAATATGTGGTTGTTACCTTTTGAACATTAGAATTCCATAAAGTAAGTCCATCCGTTAAAACAACATAATACGTATCTGCTTCAAGATTTATAAAAGAGGCTGTTCCTGCAGCGTTTAAGTTGGCAGACCCAATACTAACATTTGGGTTTGAAGCTTTTCGTAGCGAAGCAACCAATGTAGGACAATTTACACTACCCGTTAAGGGAACACTAACATTAATAATCATATCGCTAGAACAAAACCCATTGACTCCAGAAATCGTTATTCTGGTCGGATCACATTGCGCAATTCCCTGATTGAAAGAAAAAAGGAAGAAAGACAATAGGATAGTTAATAATTGTTTTTTTTTCATGATATTATTAAATCTAAAATTAATTTGTAAAGCATAAGTTGTAAAAACTTATTGCTTTATTATTTTTTTTATAACAGTTACACCTTCAATCGTTTCGATGACTACCATATATATTCCATCTTGATAGTTTGCTACGTTTAGCTTAAATGTATTACTGTGTATATTATTTTGTGCAAAAATGGTTTTACCATCTGTAGTAACAATTGCAATTTTTTTTATAGTTTGATTGTCGCCAGAAATTGTTATAAAATTAGTTCCAGGATTGGGGTATAATGCCACTTTAGAATTTTCAAATTCAGTTATTCCTAATGTTTTAACTCCTATTCTTGTTTCTGGTCTAAAACTAGAAGAAGCAGTTGTATTGGGTGCAAAATTAATTGTGCTTGTAACACCTCTTAATCCTCCAGTTAATACAGAATTGCATAATGCAGTATTTGCTGTAGAAAGTGTACCTGTTAGATTTTGATAATCAAAAGCAATATATAATCCTCCACCTGTATAAGTAAAAGCAGTACCTCCAGCAAAGGCAATATCATAAGCCCCAATAGCAACAGGAATAGTTATACCAGAGTTACTTACGGTTATCATAGTAGCAATTGCAGTTGGCCAATCATTACTTTTTAAATTTGTGGCATCGGTCGTATTTTGCATGTAAGCAGTAAAACTACCATCGGTAGCTATACTTTGAGCAACCGAATAATTAAAACCTAATCCGCTAAAAACTTGCCCCGATGTATAACCAGCGGCTGTCATTTCGGCTGCTGTGATTAACCAAACGTTTCTAACGTATCGCATTGATCCTTGTGGTGCTCTGCCACTAGGCGAAGTACTTGATCCCTTTATTGCTGTAGAAAAACTATTCTGTGAATTAGCCGTAAGGCCTAAAATAAATAAGCAAAAAAATAATTTTTTTTTCATACTAATGGATTTTAAAATGTTTTGTTAAAAGAGAATCTAAATAATTTAATCTTTAATTACAACAGTATAAATTTTGCTTAAATAAATATCAGGCATAATCATTTTGTGCTATAACAAGAGAGTGCGAAATTATACCCAACGAACATTAAATCTGCATAAACGAACATAACACATCATAACACCACCTTATATATACTTTGAAAAGCATATAAAATCGATAAACGTCACTTACATAGAAAAAGCAAGTCAAAATAGCTGGTCGTTTTATCTACTATTTTACATAGTTATCCATTTAAGTACTCCTAATTAGCAATATCAAAAGACAAGACACGGGAAAATTTGTAAAAAAAACCTATAAAACTTTGAAAGACTCAAAAATAAGGTTCTTCCGTAAATTGAAGGGGGGATCACCTTTTGGCAAAAAAAAGATAACAGAATATTTATTTGATAAATTATTCGATTTTAATCCAGATTGGAAAGTAGAAAAGATAGCGAATAATAACTAAATCGAGATCCATTTAAAATGGCAGTTCGAAGGGTATGAGAAATCAGGGATAATACTTAATTTTTATTAAAAAAAAGCTATTATATAGTAAATGCTAAACTTACACCAAACACAATTATAATATAGTCTAACTCATTTAACCTTACCACCAACCCCTCTCCCAAGGAGAGAGGAGCGATTGGGTTGTATTATAATTGTGTTTGGAATTAAATAGCGACTAAAAAAGTTCGGAAAGGTTTTCGGAAATAATTTTGAAAAAATTAGACACGAATTTGCTTTAATTCCTTTAGATGTAGAAGGAAAAGTACGTATAGGTAACTATTCCAGTAAAAGTGTACCATCCTTTTTCTCAAAGGGTTTCGCCTTGAAAAAGATCAAAATAACTTTTTGAGGTTTTGTACGGCTTATTTCAAAACCTTTACTAAGTAGCTAAATGTATAACTCTAAAATTTTGACATCCATATATTGATATCTTCTTCCGATGGAATATTCATTTTTTTTCTTAATCTATATTTTTTTTGATTGATGCTTTCTACAGAACTTTTAGCACAAATTGCAATTTCTTTAGTACTAAAATTCAATTTTAAATAAGCACACAATTGTAATTCTGTTAATACTAAAGTAGGTGCTGCTTTGATTATTCTTTTGCAAAAATCTGGAAAGACTTCTTGAAATCTTGCATAAAAAATAGATTGATCTCTTTTAGCTAATGCCACAATTTCTTCAATCTCTTCTAATCTGGGATTATCCTTACTCAATAATCCTTGCTCTAATTCTAATTTTTCATTTAATAAAATACTTTTCTCCTGTCTAATCACTCTTTCATTCTTAATTTTCATAAAAATAAGTCCCAAAAGAATTATCCCTATCAAAATAGCTATAATTAAACCTATATTGTAATATTTCTTAACTATTTCTGACTCTTTTTTAACATCATTTACAATTGAATTTACAGCGTCATTTGTTGAAGTACTTTTATTTTTTGTAAAATTATCATTTAATTCAATATACTCATTTTTATATCTCAATCCATTCATACTATCTTTTAAAGAATAATAAACGCTTGAAATCTGTAAATTTGCTTCTATTTGAAGTTCTAAATTACCTGCACTTTTTGAAATTTTCAAACTTTTATTCAAATAAGTAATCGCTTCATTATACTTTTTAAATTTGTTGTTTGTATAACCCAATCCTAAATAAATAGACGAAATTGTATTTAACTGAGATTTTTTATCAATAAAAAGTGCAGCTTTTTTGAAATAAAAATAAGAACTATCTATATTGTCTTCAAGATAAGCAATACCTAAATTATTATAGGTGTTTTGCAATACTCTATTTTTTTCTTCATCGTTCTTTAGTTTTAAAAACTCCTCTTCTGCTTTTTTTAGAAAAGATAACATAACAGGAACATTATTTTTTCTACTATAAACTTCTGCTATCGATTCATAAAGATTTCCTTTTATAATGTAACTACTATAATCATCTTTTTCTGTTTTTAAAATTTCTAGTCCACGATTAAGATTTGCTAATGCCGATTCTAATAAATCATACTTTGCATAATTTATTCCAAAGTATTCTATAGGCACCAGCAAGTTGTAAATTGTCGTTTAATGCTTCTGCTCTTTTTTTTGCTTGGTTAGCATACTTCAATACATTTTTATAATCGTCCTTTACAATGTAAATCTCACAATATAATTTATCCGATAGCATTAAACCGTATTCATCATTTTCTTTAGACGCAAGATTTTGCATTTCTTGTGTTTTTTTAAAACACACTTTCAAATCAGAAACAAGGTATTTTCGATTTTGATTAAAAATTTTTTCGAAATCTGTTTTTTGAGCTGTAGCAAAAGTATTGAATAGGATAATAATAAAAAATAAAAAATGTTTAGCCATAAAGTAAATCTTTTAAAATAAATCGAGTAATTACTTCACCATACTCCTATTTTCATAGCAGTTCAGCGAGCTTCGTTTTCTCTCGTTCTTTTGCCCTTGTTAGGAGTTGCAAGGCACGAAGCAAAGCAAAGCAATCACGTAAAAAATAGTTTAATACCTTCATATTAAAAGAATATTTAACGCCAAAAAAGAGCAAAAGAACAAGACAAAATGTATTAGTTATTTGTAACAGACCCTAAGATAATTTTACAAAGAAAAAAAACAATTTCCTGTTCGTTTTCTGGCAAATAATAAAACTTAAGCCCATTCTCTCGAACAGGCTTAGGTTTTATTATTTGTTTTTAGCAATTTTCATTTCTCTTGCCAAAAGAGTATTTTTTAGTAACATCGCAATCGTCATTGGTCCTACTCCACCAGGTACTGGAGTTATAAAAGATGATTTTTTGCTTACATTTTCAAAATCTACATCTCCTGTAATAACATATCCTTTTTCGACAGTATCGTCTGCAACACGTGTAATACCGACATCTATTACAACCGCACCATCCTTTACCATTTCGGCTTTTAAGTAATTTGGGACTCCAAGTGCAGTGATAATAATATCGGCTTGCGTGGTAATTTGCGCAATGTTTTTGGTATAACTATGTGTTAGCGTAACAGTCGAATTACCAGGAAAACCTTTTCTTCCCATCAAGATACTCATTGGCCTGCCTACTATATGACTACGACCAATAACTACAGTATGTTTTCCTTGGGTTTCTACTCCGTATCTTTCTAGTAGCTCCAAAATTCCGAAAGGTGTAGCTGGAATAAAAGTGGTCATATCTAAGGCCATTTTTCCGAAATTTTCTGGATGAAAACCATCAACATCTTTACTAGGATCGACCGCCATCAATACTTTTTGCTCATCTATTTGCTCTGGAAGAGGCAATTGAACAATAAAGCCATCTATAGCATCATTTTCATTTAATTCCCTTATTTTTTTTAAAAGCTCTGTTTCAGAAGTTGTACTAGGCATTTTTACCAAAGTAGATTCAAACCCTACTCTTTCGCATGCTTTTACTTTGCTCCCAACATACGTTAAACTCGCACCATCATTACCAACAATAAGAGCTGCCAAATGCGGTACTTTGCCACCTTTGTCTCTTATCTTTTGAACTTCGGCAGCGATTTCGCTTTTAATATCTTCTGCTGTTTTTTTTCCGTCTAGTAGTTGCATTCTTTTTTAGTTTTAAAAAGTTTCAAGTTTCAAGTTTCAGGTTGTTGAAACCAAAACTTAAAACAAAAATTTACCTCATTCCTGGCATACCGCCCATCATTTTCATTAAGTTTTTCCCTCCAGGACCTTGCATCATTTTCATCATCTTGCTCATTTGGTCAAACTGTTTCATCAATTGATTGACTTGTTCTATTTTGGTTCCAGATCCTTTAGCAATTCTGGCTTTTCTTTTAACATCTATAATCGCAGGCTTTGTTCTTTCGATTGGTGTCATCGAGTGAATAATGGCTTCGATATGTTTGAAGGCATCGTCTTCGATTTCTACATCTTTCATTGCTTTTGAAGCTCCTGGAATCATACCCACCAAGTCTTTCATATTACCCATTTTCTTCACTTGTTGAATTTGAGATAGGAAATCATCAAAACCAAATTCGTTTTTGGCAATTTTCTTCTGAATTTTTCTTGCTTCTTCTTCATCAAATTGTTCTTGAGCTCTTTCTACCAAAGACACCACATCACCCATACCAAGGATACGTTCTGCCATACGAACAGGATAAAAGACATCTATGGCATCCATTTTCTCGCCTGTACCAACAAATTTAATCGGTTTATTCACTACCGATTTAATAGAAAGTGCTGCTCCACCACGGGTATCACCATCTAATTTAGTCAGGATAACACCATCAAAATTCAGAATATCATTGAATGCTTTTGCAGTATTTACGGCATCTTGACCTGTCATAGAATCAACTACAAACAATGTTTCTTGAGGCTGAATAGCTTTATGAACCTGAGCAATCTCGTTCATCATAACTTCGTCAACAGCCAAACGACCTGCTGTATCGACAATCACCACATTAAAACCATTGGCTTTGGCATGTTTGATTGCATTTTGAGCGATTTCGACTGGATTTTTATTTTCTGGTTCGGAATACACCTCTACTCCTATCGAATCTCCAACAACATACAATTGCTGAATTGCAGCAGGACGATAGATATCACAAGCCACCAAAAGCGGTTTTTTATTCTTTTTTGTCTGAAGATAATTGGCTAATTTCCCAGAAAAGGTTGTTTTTCCTGAACCTTGTAAACCAGACATTAATATAACCGTTGGGTTTCCAGAAAGATTAATTCCCGCAACATCGCCACCCATTAATTCGGTAAGCTCGTCTTTGACTAACTTTACCAATAATTGTCCTGGTTGTAGTGTGGTTAATACGTCTTGACCAATTGCTTTTTCTTTTACTCTAGTGGTAAAATCTTTAGCAATTTTAAAATTCACATCGGCATCCAGTAAGGCGCGACGCACTTCTTTTAAAGTTTCGGCTACGTTTACTTCGGTTATTTTTCCGTGCCCTTTTAGTATATGGAAGGCTTTGTCTAATTTTTCGCTTAAATTATCGAACATAGTTGGTGTCTTTTATTGAGGTGCAAATATAATATAAAGTTTTTGAGTTTCTAAGATTCTAAGGTAATAAGCTTCTATGGCTCTAAGACTTTTTCTGTCTCTACCTTATACTATCTAAGCTTCTTTTTTACATTCTCTCCGGAACATTTATTCCTAACAGTTTAAAAGAAGCTGCAATCGTATCGGCTACTTTTTTGGAAAGTTGTACTCTAAATATTTTTTTCTCTAGGTTTTCTTCTCCAAGAATAGAAACAGCTTGATAAAACGAATTGTATTCTCGCACTAATTCATACGTAAAATTGGCAACCAAAGCAGGGCTGTGATGTTGTGCCGCATTTTGGATTACCTCTGGAAACAATTCGAGTTGTTTTAGCAATTCTTTTTCTTTTTCGTGCATCTCGACTACGCTCGATGTGACATTAAGATCAAAATTCGCTTTTCTTAAGATCGATTGAATTCTCGCGTATGTGTATTGAATAAAAGGCCCCGTATTTCC
>JAYVGE010000217.1:0-3791 GCA_043772515.1 Flavobacterium sp.
TCAAACCTCTTGATGAAGAAGCAATTTTGAAATCATTGGCTAAAACAAAATGTATTGTTACTGCTGAAGAGCACAACATTCTTGGTGGTCTTGGCGAAAGCATTTCTAGAGTATTAGCATTAAACTCTCCAGCTCCTCAAGAGTTTGTAGCGGTTAATGATAGCTTTGGAGAATCTGGAACTCCAGAGCAATTAATGGAGAAATACAAACTGAACAATCAAGCGATTGTTGAGGCAGTAGAAAAAGTTATTAAAAGAAAATAACACTTGTCCTGAAAAATTTCAAAAATTTTCAAGAGGATATTTAAACAAAAATCCCGTTTCTAATTAGAAACGGGATTTTTTTTATTTACAAATGCTCCTCTAATCTAAAAGCCATACATTTGGTTTGTATTAAACATACATCTACACCTTCGTAGTTAATACCATTGACCATATAAGACCGACGCAAATTATCCTCACCCCAACCCTCTCCCAAGGAGAGATAGCTAATATTTGATTAATTTATAAACACAAATAGTACAAGATAACTCAAGGCAAGAGAAAACTTAAAAAGAAGCCATCAAAAATATTATTTTTGATGGCTTCTTTTTAAGTTAACATTTTCAAGACTGGATTTAATTCTGATAAGGAGACTTACAAGTAGCATCTAAATGTCTTCTCAATCTTGCTGGATCCGTATAATCTGAAGCTTGAGGCGTTCGTAAATTTGTAGCTGATTCTGGTAAACTTGGATTAGCAAGAGGTCCTGTAAATTTTCTTGGAATCCCTTGTCTCTCATCAATATTAGGCGTTAAAGGATCATCAAATTTAGCCCCGTTAAAAGGATAATTCCCATTACTTACAGAAACATTATTAACTATTATATCAGGTCTTTTAGTTTCCAATTTCGTAGAAGAACCATCTCCATCATCATCGACATCTAAGAAATCAGGAATCCCATCTCCGTCTGTATCATAGAGATTAGAAGAAGGAGTTGTAGGATACACGCCCTTGTTTCGAAAATCATACATATAACCAGTACCGCCAATATCCTCTTGATAAGACATAATTCCGTCTCCATCATGATCATATCTTTCTATGGCATACAATTTAAAACTAAAAACCAAAGGAGCATAGGCAGGAATAGAACTATTACCTGCGTTATAATAAGCCAATCCCGAAGGAATAAACATTACTCCCGCTCCAAAATCGGTATGTATCACTGTTCCATTGGCATTCAAAACACTTTTACCAACTTTGAACTTAGGAAGAATTTCAGACCACCCCGTAATCATAGAAGTTAATGGATAAAATCTATCAGGGAAATTATTAACTTCAAATTCTGTTGCCCCCAAAACACCAGCAACATCAGCTACTGTTTTACGAGACAAATAATTACCTTTGTATGCAGCAAAAACACCGTCGACGTTAGTCGGCTTTTCACCTATTCCTTCTCTTAACACCAAATAATACACTTTGTAAGTAATATTGTGTAGTTCTACATTTCGGATTAAAAGCTTTGGAAAAACGGTATTATTCAAATACGAAAAAATCGAAGCCTGAGTTCCTCCAGAAGGAATTTTAGTTATTTTAGTTTCAGCATCAGCAGAAACATCTTCAATATAATAGTCTTTTAAATATTCTTCTATATCTTTAATATCTGTAGTATGCTGTACCGAAAAATCTCTTGGCGGAATAGTTACAACATCATCTTCTTTCTTAGAACAGGAGAATAAAGTAAAAACCGAGATTGATACAATAAAATAAAACTTAAATTTGCTCATTATAATTACCTTTTTAGGTGCGCAAGATACAATATTGATTTATTTTTGTAAAGTATTTAACTCCGATTTTAGAAAATTTATGAGAATTGACAAATATTTATGGTGCGTTCGGTATTACAAAACGAGAAACCTAGTAACCGAGGCTTGCAAAAAGAACCACGTTACGGTAAACGGGCAGGTTGCAAAACCATCTAAAGAAGTTTTTCCTACCGACAAAATCACCTTCCGAAAAGACCAAATCACACAAATCATCACCGTACTAGATATTCCTGACAATCGCGTAGGCGCAAAACTCGTCGACATCTATCGAAAAAACGAAACTCCAGATGAAGTATATGCGCACTTAGAATTATTAAAACTATCGAAAGAACATTACCGAAAAACAGGTACTGGAAGGCCAACCAAAAAAGACCGAAGAGATATTAATGAATTCGGGAATGAGATTATAGACCAGGAGCAAGAAAAAGAGGAATAGCTCTAAGAAGACTCTGAGATTCTAAAAAAATCAGAAAAAAACCCTAAACAGAAACGATCTTAATATTTCACACTTCGCAAATCCCTTATCTTTTTTATCTTTGAAAAACAATAAAAACAATAAAAACAATAAAAACAATAAAACACCAATGAGCAAAAACATCATCTTATCCAATCAAGAAATCGACCACACTATAAGAAGGATTGCCTTTCAAATTTATGAGACTTTTGTTGATGAGCAAGAAATTGTAATTGCAGGAATTACCAGTAATGGATTTATTTTTGCCCAAAAACTGGCGGTGGCATTAGAGACTATTTCTCCGCTTCAGGTTTCGCTTTGCGAAGTTAAAATAAACAAACTAAATCCCGATTCACCAATAAGCACATCGTTATCAAAAGAGAATTACACCAACAAAGGATTGGTTCTTGTTGATGATGTATTGAGTTCTGGAACTACTTTGATTTATGCCGTAAGACATTTTCTTGATGTACCATTGAAGAAATTCAAAACCGCCGTTCTTGTAGACAGAAATCACAAGAAGTACCCTATAAAAGCCGATTTTAAAGGGATCTCTCTTTCTACTTCACTACTAGAACACGTGCAAGTCATTTTTGACGACAACGGAGACAACTACGCTTATTTAAGCTAAAATATTTAAGATATCCGAGACCGTCTCCTCGATTGTTCTATTATCGACATTTACTTTGTGTTGCGCTTGGTTGTAATAATAACTTCTTTCAAAAAGATGCTTAGCAATAAATTCATCCAGCTCTTGCTCCTTCATAGCAGCAATAAGAGGTCGTTTACTTTTATTATACACCAATCTACCAGATAAAGTAGCTACTGATGCCTTTAGATAAACAGAACAAACACCATCTCTTTTTAATAATTCGTGATTATTGCCATAACAAGGAGTCCCTCCTCCTAATCCGATTATTAAATTTCCTGGCGAATTCAGTAAATCAACCAAAACATCGTGTTCTAATTTTCTGAAATAAACTTCACCATGACGATCAAAAATTTGATTAATTGTTAAATTAACTCTTTTCTCGATACATTCGTCTAAGTCCAAAAAGGGAATTTCTATAACTTTTGAAAGTTTATGAGCAATTGTAGACTTGCCACAGCCCATATAACCTAATAATATAATTTTTTTCATCTAAATAAAAGCTTACTAATTAATACATTAAGGTCTATTGCAAAAAAAACACAAATTTATAATAAAAAAGCTTGCAAAAATCGAAAAAAGAGTCTTATATTTGCACCCGCATTCAAGAAGAGAATATGACTCGATAGCTCAGTTGGTAGAGCACATCACTTTTAATGATGGGGTCCTGGGTTCGAGCCCCAGTCGGGTCACATAATGAGAAGACGTTGCAACGCAACGTCTTTGGTTTTTTTACACAAGGCCACGTGGAGAAACGGTAGACTTGCCAGCTTGAGGGGCTGGTGCTCGTAAGGGCGTGCGGGTTCAAATCCCGCCGTGGTCACAAAAAAATCGCAAATAAATAAAAATTATTTATTTGCGATTTTTTTTATTCAATATTCATC
>JAYVGE010000218.1:0-3789 GCA_043772515.1 Flavobacterium sp.
CAGACTCTGTTTCAGCAAATAAAAAGAATAACACTAAAAAAACACAGCCAGTAAATTCAAAGCTTAAATGGTGTGATATCTGTAATTGATATTTCCCAAAAAAAAATCCTGTCTCGAAAATATCGGACAGGATTTTTTAGTAGAATGATACTGCTTTATTTAGCCTTCAAAGCCTTGTACTCTGTAGTCATTTCTAAAGCACTGTAAACATTTAAAAGTGTTTTCTTAATATCTTCGTTTGCTGGATCCAATTCTAAAGCTTTGGCCAAAGAAGGAATTGTACTTTTAAACAAATCTTGTCTCTTAGATTTTAACTCTGCATAACGCTTTGTGTCTTTTGGAGAATTTCCTAATTTATTCATTTCGTCAATGATTACTTTTTCACCTTCTAGCTTAAGTGCAGCAGAGTTTATGTAAGCATTGGTATATTTAGGATCAATTTCTATTACTCTTGCATAATACTTTTCTGCTTCTACCGTGTTTTTTGCATTGGCACTTAATACGCCCAAGTTGAAAATTAAATTAGCATCGTTAGGATTTTTTTCTAATACTTCTGAAACTATTTTTTTATAGGTTACATAATCTTTAGTTTCCAAATATAAATTGGCTTCTGTCATTAGCAAAGAACTATCTTCTGGATTTGCTTTTCTAGCTTCGCTAATTGCCAATTTGGCTTCTTCTGTTTTACCATTTTGAACCAAAATTAAAGCGATATTTTTTGCGATTTCTCCTCTTTTTGAAGCCACTATCTCAGTTCTTGGTTTATCATGAGTACCGAGTTTAACCAAGCGATCTCTTTCTGAAAGAGATCCAAAAAGCTCTTCTTCGCTATTTACCTTATTTACAGCAAAGTAATTCGTTGCTTTTCCGGTATATTTCAAGGCATTCAAATCTTTATATAATTTAAGAGACGAATCGTAATCCTTTGCATTAATATACGTTGAAGCCGCATAATACAAATTGATGGTATCGTTTTTGTCTAACAAATAAGCATCATACAATTTTTTGGCACTATCAGAATGCTTATTAATTTTAGAATCAGCAATTGCGGCATTAATTAGTTTTCCTTTTATTTCTTTGACAGAAGTTCCCGCTTGTGCAGAATACTTTGCTTTTCCAGACACTTTCTCTATAGCTATCAGATCTTGAAATGCTTTTGCTGCAAGCGAAAGATTTTTATCGGCTTCCAAACTTTTATTAGCCAAATCCAAATGTGCATTTCCTTTTATAAAGAAAAATTTTGCTTTATCTGCATCAAGTGCTGTTGCCATTAATGCGTCTGCACTCTCCAAAATAGTAACCACTTCTTGCGAGTTACCTCCTTTTAATGCTTTCTCAGCAGCTTTCAATTGATCCTTTTGAGCAAAAGTACCTACTGACATCATTACTACCGATGCAAGTATTACGTATTTACTTTTCATAACATTCTTTTTTTAAAATTTATTTTTTATTCTATTTACGCTACTATAACCTCCATTTTACAAATTGTACGTCTTACATAAAGTGTGTCCAAAAATGCAGAACTCGTGGTTAAACTTTTATTATTTATTCGTCGTCGGTATCGTCGTCTGAGTCATCGGTCTCGTCATCAGAATCTACTTCGTCATCGGCATCCTCTTCTTCATCGTCTTCGACACCTTCCTCTTCTAGCATTTCTAGTACTGGTTTGACTCTTTCGATAGTTTCTGTTTCTATAATATTTCCGTCTTCATCAACTTCAACCTCAACAACATCATCTTTCATCACCTTGGTAACTGCAGCGATAGAATCTTTTCCTTTCAGATTAATCAATTTAACCCCTTGAGTAGCACGTCCCATTACGCGTAAATCTTCAATAGCCATTCTAATTGTCAATCCAGATTTATTGATGATCATCAAATCATCTGCATCCGTCACAGCATTTATAGAAATTAATTTACCCGTCTTTTCTGTAATATTCAAAGTCTTGACACCTTTACCACCACGATTTGTAATTCTATAAACATCTTCACCATCTTCGTCTACTAATTTGGTACGTTTACCATATCCATTTTCGGTTACAACTAAAATTTGCGAATCGTTTATATCATTTTTATCAACCGTTACCATTCCAATTACTTCATCGACATCATCTTTAAGGGTAATGCCGCGAACTCCAGAAGCAGTTCTTCCCATCGGACGCGTTTTGGTCTCTTCAAAACGAACTAATTTACCCGATTTAACCGCTAAAATAATTTGACTCTCACCATTTGTCAATTTAGCTTCAAGCAATTCGTCACCTTCTTTAATAGTAATTGCAGCAACACCATTTACTCTAGGTTTAGAATATTTCTCTAAAGAAGTTTTCTTAACCTGCCCTTTTTTGGTTACCATAATAAGGTTATGACTATTTATATAGTCTTTATCTTTCAAATCTTGCGTGCAAATAAAAGCTTTTACTTTATCGTCACTTTCTATATTTACTAGATTCTGGATGGCTCTTCCTTTGGCAGTTTTGCTTCCTTCTGGTATTTCATAAACACGCATCCAGAAACATTTTCCTTTTTGGGTAAAGAACATCATGTATTGATGGTTGGTTGCCACAAACATGTGCTCTAAGAAATCTTGATCTCTGGTACCTGCACTTTTTTGCCCAACTCCTCCTCTGTTTTGCGTTTTGTATTCTGTTAGATTAGTACGCTTGATGTAACCTGCGTGCGAAATAGTAATCACCACATTTTCATCGGCAATCAAATCTTCGATACTGACATCACCTCCAGAATATTGAATTTGCGAACGACGTTCATCCCCATATTTGTCGCGAATTTCGACAAGCTCTTCTTTTATCAAAGCAATTCTTAAATTTACATCGGCCAATAAAGCTTTCAAATGCTCAATTAGCTTCATGATCTCTTCATATTCTGCTCTCAACTTGTCTTGCTCCAGACCTGTCAGTTGACGCAAGCGCATTTCTACAATAGCACGAGATTGAATATCTGATAAGCTAAATCTTTCGATTAATTTCTCTCTTGCTTCTTCGGTACTTTTAGATGCTTTAATTAGAGCAATAACCTCATCAATATTATCCGAAGCAATGATCAAGCCTTCTAAAATATGAGCTCTTGCTTCTGCTTTTTTCAATTCGAATTGCGTTCTACGAGTAACCACATCATGGCGGTGCTCTATAAAATAATGAATCAGATCTTTCAGATTCAACATTTGCGGACGCCCTTTTACAATGGCAATATTGTTTACACTAAAAGAAGATTGTAATTGTGTAAACTTATAAAGGGTATTTAAAACGACATTGGGTGTAGCATCTCGTTTTAATATGTATACGATACGCATCCCGTTTCTATCCGACTCATCACGGATATTAGCAATACCATCTATTTTTTTATCATTAACTAAGTCGGCAGTACGCTTAATCATATCTGCTTTATTGACTTGGTATGGGATTTCGGTAACAATAATACATTCGCGTCCATCGACTTCTTCAAAACCAACTTTGGCACGCATTACAACTCTACCTCTACCAGTCTTAAAAGCTTCTCGAACTCCTTCATACCCATATATTATACCTCCAGTAGGAAAATCTGGGGCTTTGATATGAGTCATCAATTCATCAATTTCAATATCATTATTATCCATAAAAGCCAACGTACCGTTGATTACTTCGGTTAAGTTGTGAGGAGGCATATTGGTTGCCATACCTACTGCAATTCCTGTCGCACCATTTATTAACAAGGTAGGAACACGAGTTGGCATAACAGTAGGCTCTTGTAGGGTATCATCAAAATTTAACTTAAAATCAACAGTTTCTTTGTCTAT
>JAYVGE010000219.1:0-9383 GCA_043772515.1 Flavobacterium sp.
ATCCTGTTCGTATGTATTCTAGACCATCGGCTAGAGTGTAAGCCAGTTCAATATCGGCAGTTGCTCCCGCCTCTTGCATATGGTATCCCGAAATAGAAATAGAATTGAATTTGGGCATTTTTTTGCTGGTAAATTCAAAAATATCGGCTATAATTTTCATCGACGGAGTAGGAGGGTAGATGTATGTGTTACGCACCATAAATTCCTTCAAAATGTCGTTTTGTATGGTTCCCGAAAGCTGGTCGTATGCTACGCCTTGTTCTTCGGCAGCGACAATATAAAAAGCCATAATAGGGAGAACAGCTCCATTCATAGTCATAGAAACAGACATTTCGTGAAGCGGAATTTGGTCAAAAAGCACTTTCATGTCTTCTACTGTATCTATAGCAACACCAGCTTTACCAACATCGCCAACAACGCGTTCGTGATCGGAATCGTAACCGCGATGTGTGGGTAAATCGAAGGCTATAGAAAGCCCTTTTTGTCCTGCGGCCAAGTTACGTCTGTAAAAAGCATTGCTCTCTTCGGCGGTAGAAAATCCAGCGTATTGACGAATTGTCCAAGGGCGACGCACGTACATAGTGGCGTACGGCCCCCGTAAATTGGGTGCAAATCCTGCTCCAAAATCTAAGTATTGGAGAGACTCAATATCTTTTTTAGTATAGGTTGCTTTAAGGGTAATACCTTCAGCGGTTTGAAAACTGTGTTCTAAGTTTAAAGTTTCAACTTCTGTATTGTTGGAGTTTGAAACTTCTAATTTAGAATTTTCTATTTGTATATGTTGGAGGTTCTTTCTGGTCATAATCTTTTTCTTTTAGCTGTCTCAAATTGAGATAACTACAACATCCTAGGGCTTTGTGATCCTAGGGAATTTCTATTACTTTAGCCAAATATACAAAATGATGTATCGCTTTAAGCTCCACTTATTCAAAACTTTGTTAACAGCTGGTATTATTTTTCTGTAATAAGTTTTTCGGGATTTTGTCTACAATCGAAAATGTTTGAAACATAAACTATTTGTTTTGTTTCATCAATTTTATAATAATTACAGTATTGTAAAAAGTATAAATGCGACTTCTTTTTTATTGCTTAGAAAAACAGAGCCTAAGTTTTCTGAACGAAATTGTGCCAAAAAATTACTCCTTCAAAAGCCGTTCTTGTTCTATTTTTTCTGCCAGTCTTTTTTCTATTATTGGTGTTATCAGCGTTTTTCTTGGTTTTATTTTTACAAAAGGAAACAGTTCCAAATCATGCTTCATTTTGTCATCTTTGTTTGGGTACTTGTTGGTTCCTAACAAAATTTCTTTTCCGGTATCAAATAATTCTTGCTCTGTGTCGGCACTTTCTTGAATCTTTCGTTTTATCAAACCATCATTCAATTGTTTCAAGAAACCGCCGTTGGCTTCGATATCTTTAAATAATACCAATGCTTTTTCTGCCAATTGGTTGGTTAGGTTTTCGATGTAGTAACTTCCGTCTACGGGATTGTTTACTTTGTCAAAGTAGCTTTCGTTTTTTAGAATCAACAATTGGTTTCGGGCTATCCTATCTCCAAATTCATTGTCTTTGTGGTACAGCGCATCGTAGGGTAAATTGGCAACAGCATCTGCTCCTCCTAGAATAGCACTCATGCATTCTGTGGTGGTTCGCAACATATTTACATTGTAATCGTACAGTGTTTTGTTGCGTTTTGTGGGAGTAACAAACAAGTGACAATCGTAATTGTGGTGGTATTCTTTTGCAATTAATTTAAAGAGGAGTCGCAAAGCTCTTAGTTTTGCGATCTCGAAGAAATAATTGGTTCCTACCGAGATTTGAAAAACGATAGGATGATTTATTTCTTTTATTCGATTAAAATATTCATTGGCATGAGCCAGGCTGTAGGCAATTTGTTGTACGGTATTGGCACCCGCATTTTGATATAATGTTGCATCAATACTCACCAAAGAAAGCGATGTTGTTTCTTTTGAAATTCGATTCAAGGTATCAAAATTGTTTTTATCGTCGCTTACAAACCAGTTTCCGTCTCTTGCTAATTGACCAATAGGATCCAGATTACAAAAAATAGTTGCTTTGCGTTGTTTGGCTATGGTATCTATTTTTTTTACGAAATCGATTGAAATAAAATTAAAATTGAAGTAAACAGGAATTTGTTCTAAAGGTAATTTCTCTAGTAGTTTTTCGACATCAATTGTTTCGTCTTCTATCGTAAAACGAAGACTTTCGGCGCCTCGATTTAAAGTGTCTAAAGCTGTTCGAATCGATTTTTCGAGATCGAAAACAAATATATTTTGGCAAATTTTAAATTCCGTAGCTTTTGTTCTAACCGAATAAGTCTTTGTAAATTCATCTTTATGATAAAAAGGCTTTACTTTAATATCTTCTGGTGAATTCCAAATTAAAGTTTCGTTATAATCCGCTCCTTTAAGTTCAAACTGAATTTTTTGTTTCCATTGTTTGGATGAAATGGGGTCGAAATCTTCGAATAGATTGGTTTTCATTGTAATAATTGTTGGTTGCTACAAAATGGTTTCGAAATTCTTTTATCGAAACAAAAAAATAAAAAAGGAATTATTTCACTTCTTCTACGATACTATCTCCTTCGAATTCGATAATATAAATATCTTCGTTTTCTTTTTTCATATAGTATTTTTCACGGGCGTACTTTTCTACTTGCTCCGAGTTTTTTAGTTGCTTTATATTTTCTTGGTCTTTCTTTATTTCGGTTTCGTAATACGTAGTGTTGTCTTCGAGTTCTTCGATTTGTTTATCTAGAAATCGATGGTCAAAATAAGAATAATTATCCAGAAATACCATCCATATGATAAAAAATAACGAAACCCAAATGTATTTGTTACTTAAAAATTTTGGCATGGTTTTGTTTTATTAGATTTGTTAGTACTTTTTAGTAAAGGTAGCTTTTTCTTAAGGTCAGCAAATAGCAACAGTTTTTGATCGGCTTACTGTTTTTTATGACTTACTTTTTTAGCAAAGGTTTTGAAATAAAACATGTAAAATCTGATGATGTTATTTGGGTCTTTTTCATGGCAAAAATCTTTGTACGGGTCTTTTGAAAGATTTTTTACGAAGAATAGGGCAAAAGAACAAGGCAAATTGTATGGTTTATTTTGAAAGATTTACTTGGAGACTAAATTACAATAAATTTATAGAATTCGTTGGTTTATTACGGCACGAACGACATCTATGGCTACGGTATTGTATTTGTCGTTGGGTATAATGATGTCTGCAAAGGCTTTTGTAGGTTCGATAAACTGTTGGTGCATTGGTTTTAGGGTAGTTTGGTATCGGCTTAGTACTTCCTCCATGTCCCGACCGCGCTCGGCGATGTCTCTTTTTAAACGACGAATTAAGCGTTCGTCTGAATCAGCATGAACAAATACTTTTACATCAAAGAGGTCTCTTAATTCGGGATTAGAGAGAATTAGTATGCCTTCTACAATCATTACTTTTCTGGGATGCGTAAAAATAGTGTCGTCGGTTCTATTGTGTGTTACAAAAGAATAAACGGGTTGGTTGATGTTGTTTCCTGCTTTTAATTCCTTGAGGTGGGTAACCAATAATTCGAAATCAATAGCTCTAGGATGATCAAAATTAATTAAGGCTCTTTGGTCAAAAGACATATTATGATTTTCTTTGTAATACGAATCTTGAGAGATAATACCTACTTCTGTGTCAGGTAATTCATTCATGATTTGATGAACTACCGTTGTTTTTCCAGATCCTGTGCCGCCAGCAATTCCTATTATTAACATGTTATAATGATATTTTGTTTTTAGAACCGCAAAAATAGGAATTTAATCGGGAGTGTATTTTGTTTTTTGTAATAATTAATGAGAAGTGAATCAATGAATTGTTTGATACCTTTTTTTAAACTCGTCATTAAAATGTAAAAGGGAAATTGTACGATTTATTTCGAAACCTTGTATTCAGTCATTTTTTAAAAAGGCATATTCTGATACGCACCCATATCTGGCGGTAGTGTTCTGGTTTTTCCTAAAATATCCAAAGGGATTAGATAAGTCGAATTTCCTTTAGCAAAAGCGGAAGAAGTAGCATCTATATTGAGTTTGTTTTGGCTAATTTTTTGAAATTTAGGATCTTTATTTAGTATTATGTTGGTGTAATGTGCTGTGTCTGTCGTAAATTGATAATTGGGATTGGTAGTGCTACTACCGAATTTTAGTAAACAATTATTGAATTGGTATTCGAAAGCTGCTCCTGCTTTTTTATTCAAATTGATTTCGTCTGTGTAAGAACCATAGATAATACAATTGTTAAAAGTAGCTTGTGTTAAGTCTTTTACTTCTGGATTTGCGCCCGCAAAAGTATTACTTATAGCGACTGCCATTTGGCTAGAACCAGACCAATTGTTATTAAAGGTGCAGTGCGTAAATTTATAATTTCCGCCATACATACAGGCTAGAGTAGCTTGACCAGCAGTATTAATTACAATGTTTTCTGCTTCTATCTTGGCAGTTTTGGCAAGAATCCCATAATTGCTACAGTTGTAGATTTGGGTGTTTTTTATAGAGAGTGTTGTATTATCATTATTCTGAATCAACATTCCGATGGTTGCATTTTTGATAGTAAGATGATTTATTTTGTTGTTTGTGCTACCGTCGGTAAGCCAAAATGTTCCCCATTGCCCCGGAATACTGTTGTAATCGGGTTCTAATCGATCGCCTTGAAAAACGACTTCGTTTTCTAGTTTTTTTGTAGTCGAAGGTGTTCCATTGATGTGCACCGAAGCATTTTTGTCTACTACAATACCAGAGTTGGCATGAAAATAAATGCTGGCTCCAGCATCAAAAATGGCTGTTTTTCCCGAAGGAACTACAGCATAACCATAAATTACATACGGTTTTTTATTGCCAAAAAGGAGTTCGTTGCCATGTATAGGATCGTTCTCGTCTAGGTAAAAACCGTCAATTTTCTCGTCTCCAATTGTAATACCATCGGCAAAATGTTGCGGATAGAGAAAAACGGCGTCTTTGATTAAGGTAACCAACTCCACATTTTGAAGATTGCTACCGCTATCAAATTGAATTTGGTCGGTGTACAGAAAATCGGTTGGGTTGGCATCTGCAATGCTTGCGGTGGTTTCTACAAAAATATACAAACTGTCTTTTGCCAGAAGGGTAACGTTAAGAAATGTCTTTCCTTGTGTTCCTTGCGATCCATCGACCGTCATTCGGTATTTAGAATTTAATCCTTTTCCTAATTTTATACTCGGAATGTTGATGTCGTTTTTGCTTTTATTGTACACTTTGAGTTGGTAGGTACTCGAACCAATGTTCGTAAAAACAGTGTCTAAATAAATCGTGTCTTTGGAAAAACTCAAATTACCAGTGCTAGCAACAGTCTCAAAATCACTGCGACAGGAAAAGATAGAAAATAGTATTACAATAAAAAGCAAAAAAGGGATAGGTCGCATGGAGGTATGTTTTTTTTGTAAAAATAGGGAAAATCTCATTCCAAAGTGAAATGATTTTCAATTCGAATACCATAATAACACTTGTTTTTACTATTTAGTGTCTGATCTTTTGTATAAATTTACATTTCTAAAAGATAAATCAATGACACCAGACAAAGATAAAATGCTCGATTATTGCAATCAATTTTCGAAAAATACGTTAATGGAGACCTTAAAAATTGAATACATAGATGCTGGAAAAGATTTTCTTGTGGCAAAAATGCCAGTCAATTCAACTGTTCATCAACCGATGGGATTATTGCACGGAGGTGCTTCGGTAGCTTTGGCAGAAAGTGTTGGCAGTGCAGCGTCTCATTTTTTTATTAATACGGAAGAACAAGAAATTCGGGGTATAGAAATTTCGGCAAACCACCTAAAAAGCATTCGAGAAGGCATCGTTTTTGGCACAGCTCGAATAATTCACAAGGGGAGAAGCCTGCATCTTTGGGAGATAAAAATAACAGACGAAGCAGGTAATCTGATTTCGCTTTGCAAATTGACCAATATGGTTTTGACCAAACAGAGTAATAAGTAACGGTTTATTTTGAAACATTTACTAAGGATTAATTATGAATGAATTTCTGGACAAAATAAAAAAACAGCAAGAACTAAACCTTCCTTTTGTTATTTATCGTAAACCCAATTCCGACACTGTTTTAGGACTTTTTCAGCAAAATGATAGCGTGTATCAGGTAAGAGACTTTGCCGAGAGGGGTTTTGTTTTTGCTTCTTTTGATGGGAATCAAACGGTATTAATTCCCGATAATCAGTCCGAAAAAAGGAGTGCTATTTACAAAAAGGAGCCGATAGAAGTAGCCGAAAAAGAGTTTTCGATGGCAGCTGTTGAAACAAAAAATAATTTTGAATCGTTGGTTTGCAAGGGGATTCAAGCCATTGTGAATCGGGAGTTTCAGAAGGTGGTTCTTTCTAGAAAAGAAACGATTGACTTAGCAAATTTTGATTTGATTGCGACTTTCATAAAATTAAAACAAAGTTATCCTACGGCTTTTGTGTATTGCTTCTCGCACCCCAAAGTCGGAATTTGGCTCGGGGCAACTCCAGAGCAATTAGTAAAAGCAACAGGAGCTGTTTTTGAAACGATGGCATTGGCGGGAACGCAAAAAGGGCAAGATTCGAACGAAGTTGTATGGGGAGATAAAGAAAAAGAAGAACAGCAGTTTGTAACCGATTATGTTGTATCTAAACTAAAAGGTGTGGCAGATGAAGTTCTAATTTCTGATCCGTATAGTGTCAAGGCTGGGAGTTTGTGGCATATAAAAACAACGATTTCGGGCGTTTTGAATTCTGATTCAGGTCTAAAAAAAGTGATTGAGTTGTTACATCCCACTCCAGCGGTTTGTGGTTTTCCAAAAGACTCTTCGAAGTCTTTTATTGGTGCCAACGAAAATTATGACAGAAGTTTTTATACTGGATATTTAGGAGAATTAAATAGCACTTCGATTGTAAAAGATACTGCAAATACCGATTTATTCGTTAATTTACGTTGTATGCAAATTGAGATTACTTCGAAGTCTGCAAGGACAAAAGCGCATTTGTACGTAGGCTGTGGGATAACAAAGGATAGTATTCCCGAAAAGGAGTGGATAGAAAGTGTTTATAAAACGATGACCATGAAAAGTGTTTTGTAGATTAGAGAGAATAGAGAATAGAAAAAATAAAAAAAATGAAATTAGATATATTGGCTTTTGGAGCCCATCCAGATGATGTTGAATTGGGTTGTGCTGGAACGATTTTGAAAGAAATATCTTTGGGTAAAACCGTTGGTATTATAGATTTGACCCGTGGCGAATTAGGAACCCGTGGTTCTGCCGAAATTAGAGATAATGAAGCGAATGCTGCTGCAAAAATTCTAGGTGTTTCGGTTCGGGAAAATCTGAATATGCGGGATGGTTTTTTTGTAAATGATGAAGTGCATCAAATGGAAGTAATTAAGATGATTCGAAAATACAAACCAGAGATTGTGTTATGTAATGCTATCGATGACCGACATATCGATCACGCAAAAGGAAGTAAGTTGGTTTCTGACGCTTGTTTTTTGTCTGGTTTATTGAGGATAGAAACGAGTACCGACAAAGGTAAACAAGAAGCTTGGCGCCCAAAGTTGGTTTATCACTACATACAATGGAAAAATATAGTACCCGATTTTGTGGTAGACATAACGGGTTTTACAGAAAAGAAAGCCGAATCGATTATGGCTTATCGTTCGCAGTTTTATGATGCCAATTCTAAAGAGCCAGAATCTCCTATAACGAGTAAAAACTTCTTGCAAAGCGTGAATTATCGTGCGCAAGATCTAGGAAGGCTAATTGGAACCGATTATGCCGAAGGTTTTACAGTAGAAAGATGTTTGGCAGTCAGTAGTTTAGGAGATTTAATATAAATTTGATGATTTTTTTTTATTTTTTGTTTGCAAAAGTAAAGTTTTAGACTATCTTTGCCATCGCTAAGCGCAAATGGTGGTTGTAGCTCAGTTGGTTAGAGCATCGGTTTGTGGTACCGAGGGTCGCCGGTTCGAGCCCGGTCTTCCACCCAGAAGTCAAAAGCCTTGAAGAAATTCAAGGCTTTTTTTGTGCAATTAATTTTATTAGTAAAGGTTTGTTTTGAAAGATGTACTTACTTTAGATTCTTCAATAAGGAGTGAATTTTAAAAGATTGAATCAACAATCGATCTTAATATAATTTAAGCCTAGAATCTACCGTAATAAAACACTCCTTTTTTTTCTTTCTTTTTTCAAAAAAATAAACCGTAGCTATGCTATGCTCGAGTTTTCTTTTTACAGTAAATTCTAAACTTAAATGCTATTATTCTTGATTTAGTGTGTTTGCTTTGTTTCTAGTAGTCTTGCGCTAATGCCTTCTTTTTAAAACAACAAAGAACCTTGATTTTTTTTCAAAGCTAAGGCAAACGCGGTTTAGACTATTTTGCAGAGATTCACAAAAAAAAACTATACAATCTTTACGTGAATTCAGCGAATCTCTGTGTAATAATCTTAAAAGCGTTTGCCTTATTTTAAAGCTCTTTTTTTTTGTTCTATCCGAAACCGGAGTACGGTTATTGAAAACTGGCGGCTATTTCTTGTCTACAACAGGTCTGTTGTCTCTATTTGCCAATTCCCAAGCGATGACAAAGGCTAGTTGCGTTCTTTTTTCTAAGGCATCGTATTCGATTTTGTCGGGTTTGTCTGTTTTTTGATGGTAATCGGCATGCACGCCATTAAAAAGGAATACAGCAGGAATACCTTTGTCGGCAAAATTATAATGATCGGAGCGCTCGTAAAAATGATTAGGGTCTTTTGGATCATTAAATTTGAAATCTAAATCTAACTGAACATATTTTTCGTTTGCTGTTACACAGATGTTTTGTAAGTCGGTCGATAGTCTATTGGCACCAATAACATATACATAATTGTTGGTATTGGCATGCTCTTGATCGCGACGGCCAATCATATCAATGTTGATATTGGTAATGGTATTGGCGATAGAAAATTGTGGGTTTTGAGAGTAATATCTCGAACCGTGTAAACCGTGTTCTTCTCCTGTACAGTGCAGAAAAAGGATAGAACGTTTTGGTCCGTGACCTTCTTTTTTGGCGGTTTGAAAAGCTTGTGCCATTTCGAGCAATGCAACAGTTCCGGAACCATCATCATCGGCACCATTGTAAATATCGCCGTCTTGCACGCCTATGTGGTCGTAATGAGCCGAAATGATTAGGACTTCGCTTGCTTTGTCGGTACCTTCGATATAAGCCCATATGTTTTCAGAATCTGGGAGCGTTCCTCCGTAGGGCTTGTTCATAAAAGAAGCAGGTACTTTTTGATAATAGTTTTTTGCGCCTTTTGGAAAAGGAATTCCTTCGTTCTGATAGTGT
>JAYVGE010000220.1:0-3774 GCA_043772515.1 Flavobacterium sp.
GGATGAATATTAAAAAATAACCCAGAAAAAGTCTCAAAAGAGGCTTTTTTTTTGGTTAAATTTACGCACATATATAAATAGACATAAAATACAGAATATGAGTTTCATTAATAGTATACTAAAAGTTTTTGTTGGCGATAAATCGCAAAAAGATGTCAAATCTTTACAACCCTATCTCAACAAAATAAAGACTTTCGAAAGTGGCTTAATGTCATTATCTCATGATCAATTGAGAGCGAGAACAGCTTTTTTCAAAGATAAAATAAAAGAGGCTCGTGCAGAGAAAGATGCTAAAATCGCTTCCCTTCAGCTAGAAGTTGAAAAAATTGAAGACATAGACCAAAGAGAAGATATATATATCGCCATCGATACACTAGAAAAAGAAGCCTACGATATCTCTGAAAAAACATTGCTAGAAATTCTTCCAGAAGCCTTTTCGGTAGTCAAAGAAACAGCCAGAAGATTTAAAGAAAATACCGAAATTACTGTTACCGCTACGGCAAAAGACCGAGAACTTTCGGCCACCAAAAACTATATCACACTAGACGCAGACAATGCTGTTTGGGCCAACAAATGGAATGCCGCAGGGAAAGAAATTACTTGGGACATGATTCATTACGACGTTCAGTTAATTGGAGGAATGGTTTTACACGAAGGAAAAGTAGCCGAAATGCAAACTGGTGAAGGAAAAACATTGGTAGCAACTTTGCCTTTGTACCTAAATGCATTAACCGGAAACGGAGTGCATCTGGTAACTGTAAATGATTATTTGGCCAAACGAGATAGCACCTGGAAAGCACCATTATTCGAATTTCATGGCTTAACTGTTGATTGTATCGACAATCACCAACCCAATTCTGAAGGAAGAAAAAAAGCGTACGATTCTGACATCACTTACGGTACCAACAACGAATTTGGTTTTGACTACCTAAGAGATAACATGGCACATTCGCCAGAAGATTTGGTTCAAAGAAAACACAATTATGCCATTGTAGATGAGGTCGATTCGGTTTTGATCGATGATGCCCGTACGCCTCTTATCATTTCTGGCCCAGTACCACAAGGAGACCGTCATGAATTTAATGAGCTAAAACCAAAAATTGATAACTTAGTTGGTTTACAACGCCAGTTGGCAAATGGTTTTTTATCGGAAGCCAAAAAATTAATCAAAGAAGGAAACACCAAAGAAGGCGGTTTCTTATTGTTAAGAGCCTACAGAAGTTTACCTAGAAACAAAGCATTGATTAAATTTTTGAGTGAAGAAGGAATTAAACAATTGCTTCAAAAAACCGAAAATCAATACATGCAAGACAACAATCGCGAAATGCACAAGATTGATGAAGCCTTGTATTTTGTTATTGAAGAAAAAAACAATCAGGTAGAATTAACCGATAACGGAATAAAATTCCTTTCGGGAGATACCGATGCCGACTTTTTTGTGCTTCCAGACATTGGATCTGAAATTGCTGCTATCGAAAAGAAAAAACTCGACAAAGACGCCGAAGCCGAAGAGAAAGAAAGATTATTTCAAGATTTCGGAATCAAAAGCGAACGTATTCATACCTTAACACAACTCTTGAAAGCCTATTCTCTTTTCGAAAAAGATGTAGAATACGTAATCATGGACAACAAAATCATGATTGTCGATGAACAAACGGGTCGTATCATGGATGGTCGTCGTTATTCTGACGGATTGCACCAAGCTATTGAAGCCAAAGAAAACGTAAAAATCGAAGCCGCTACCCAAACTTTTGCAACTGTTACCCTTCAGAATTATTTCAGAATGTACAACAAACTCGGTGGTATGACTGGAACAGCGTCTACCGAAGCGGGCGAATTATGGCAGATTTACAAATTGGATGTAGTCGAAATTCCTACCAACAGAGGAATGGCTAGAATTGACAAAGAAGATTTTATCTACAAAACTACTCGCGAAAAATTTAATGCGGTAATCGAAGATGTAACCGAATTATCAAAAGCAGGAAGACCAGTGCTTATTGGTACAACATCGGTTGAGATTTCGGAATTATTGAGCCGAATGCTAAAAATGAGAGGTGTTGCGCATAATGTATTGAATGCAAAAATGCACAAACAAGAAGCACAAATTGTAGAAGAAGCAGGAAAATCTGGGGTAGTAACCATTGCCACCAATATGGCAGGTCGTGGTACCGATATCAAATTATCACCAGAAGTAAAAGCAGCAGGCGGATTGGCAATTGTAGGTACCGAACGTCATGATTCTCGCCGTGTAGACCGTCAGTTACGAGGTCGTGCTGGTCGACAAGGTGACCCAGGAAGCTCTCAGTTTTATGTTTCGCTAGAAGATAACTTAATGCGTTTGTTCGGTTCTGAAAGAGTAGCCAAAGTAATGGACAGAATGGGATTACAAGAAGGCGAAGTGATTCAGCATTCGATGATGACCAAATCTATCGAGCGTGCTCAGAAAAAAGTAGAAGAGAACAACTTTGGAGTTCGTAAACGTTTATTAGAATATGATGATGTTATGAACGCTCAACGCGAAGTAGTATACAAACGTCGTCGTCATGCCTTATTCGGAGAGCGTCTCAAACTCGATATCGCCAACATGCTTTACGATACTTGCGAATTGATTGTAAATGCGAATAAAATTTCGAATAATTTCAAAAATTTCGAATTCGAATTGATCCGTTATTTTGCCATTACCTCTCCCATTACCGAAAGTGAATTTGCAAAACTGACCGAAATAGAACTAACAGGAAAACTATACAAAGTAACTCTTGAATTTTATACCGAAAAAACCCAACGTAGCGCCAGAGAAGCATTTCCTATTATAAAAAATGTTTTTGAAGACCGAAACAATCAGTTTGAGCGTATCGTTGTTCCTTTTACCGATGGTATAAAATCGATGAATATTGTTACCGATTTAAGAAAAGCATACGAGACCGAAGGAGCACAATTGATTGCCGATTTCGAAAAAAACATCACTTTATCTATTGTCGACGAAGCTTGGAAAAAACACTTACGCAAAATGGACGAATTGAAACAATCTGTTCAACTAGCCGTACACGAACAAAAAGACCCTTTGCTAATCTACAAACTAGAAGCATTCAATTTGTTTAGAGGAATGTTAGACAACGTAAATAGAGAGGTAATTTCGTTTTTATTCAAAGGAGATTTACCAGCCCAAAGCAATCAACAAATTCAAGAAGCAAAAGAAATTCATTACGAAGAAGACTACCAATTGAGTAAAGACGAAATATTTAATAGCGAAAACGCAAATCGTGAAGCTGGAGAACCCCAACAACGCCAAGTAACCGAAACTATCGTACGTGACATGCCAAAAATTAATCGTAACGATACGGTAATAATTCAGAATGTAGCCAATGGGCAAACACAAGAAATGAAGTATAAAAAAGCCGAAAGCATGATTGCTAGCGGTGCTTGGGTTTTGGTTTCTTAATAAAAAAATAAATTTAATTTGATTCCTCAATTACGAAAGTAATTGGGGATTTTTTTTATAAAGAAACGCAACAACTCAGGTACAAAAAGCTCAATTTGAACCCTATTAAGAAATATGAGGACATATAACACGGGCGTTTAAATTCTAGCTTATGCATGCTAATATTTCTTATATGGCAAAAAGAATCAATCATAAAGAAACTCAATCTGTTTTGGGGCTATTTTACAGAATAAAAAAAAAATTAACTTTTGAAGTTTTTTTATAATTTCAAATAAAACTACTTTTGTGCTTTCAAACTAAACTTACTAAGAACTGAAACAGTTTTTCATCATAGT
>JAYVGE010000221.1:0-3772 GCA_043772515.1 Flavobacterium sp.
TGTTTTTCGTAAATCCCGACCAATACATCCAAAATTTCCGATTTTACATTTGGTGTCCATCCTGGGTAAGAACCCGAAAGTTCTACCTCGCAACCCACCAATTCAAAAGCAGAGCGCAGGGAATTTGCCAAATCAAATTTAGAGGTTTCTACAGAGGAACGTGTCAAACACCCAATTAGAATCTCTCCGTCTTTTACAATCACACGAGCGATATTGTTAGAGGTTTCTACCAAATCATCCATATCGGCACTCATGCGGTAAACGCCATTTTGCGCAGCGTAGATAGCTCTAATAATCCCTTCTTGCACGCCCAAATCCATTACTTTTTTTGGAGTATCGCATTTTACGATTTCGATTGTCAAATTAGGTTCCGTTGTTTTGTATTCGGTTTTTATATCATTGATAATTTCTTGCATATCAAAAATGTAAGCTTCGTCAAACATTTCAGAAATAATAACTTTAGCAACACTTTCTCTCGGAATCGCATTGCGCAAACTACCTCCGTTAATTTCGGCAACTTGTAAACCAAAGTTTTCGAAAGCATCAGAGAGTAAACGGTTCATTATCTTATTGGCATTCCCCAAACCTTTGTGAATATCCATTCCTGAATGTCCCCCTTTCAATCCTTTTACGGTAATAATATGTCCGACAGAACTCTCTGGAGTTTCTTCTTCGTTGTAACTTCTTGTCGCGGTTACATCAATACCACCAGCACAACCAATGTCGATTTCGTCATCTTCTTCGGTATCCAAATTCAATAGGATTTGACCTTGCAGAATTCCTCCTTTTAAGTTCAAGGCTCCCGTCATTCCGGTTTCTTCGTCGATCGTAAACAAAGCTTCGATGGCAGGATGCGGAATGTCTTTGCTTTCTAAAATTGCCATAATTGTGGCAACTCCAAGACCGTTATCTGCACCAAGTGTAGTTCCTCTGGCACGAACCCAGTCTCCATCAACATACATGTCTATCCCTTGGGTATCAAAATCAAAAACGGTATCGGCATTTTTTTGATGCACCATATCCAAATGTCCTTGCAAGACAATTGCTTTACGGTTTTCCATCCCTACAGTGGCGGGTTTGCGAATAATTACATTACGAATTTCATCTTCAAAAGTTTCTAAACCGAGATTGTTTCCAAAGTTTTTCATAAACTCAATAACACGCTCTTCTTTTTTTGAAGGACGCGGAACGGCATTCAAATCGGCAAATTTATTCCAAAGTGCTTTTGGCTCTAGATTTCTTATTTCTTGACTCATTGTATTGTCTATTTTTTAATTAAAAAGGTTTAAAATAATAAAGTCTCAAAGTTACAAACTAGCAAAGTTAGTTTTATAAAAGTTTTAATTTATTTTGAAATAAATAATCCATCTAAATTTGTTTCTTTACATAACAATTTATAAAAAATGAAACGCAAATACATCCTCCCTTTCTTGCTTTTAATTCAAATACTAATCCTAAAAATCATAGTATTTTTCCCTGAATTTATAGAACAATTTTACAGTAACGGTTTGTTTCCTATTATCTCTAAATTTTCAAGAATCGTATTGGGAAAAATTCCATTTTCTGTTGGAGATTGTTTGTATTTCATTTTGATTCTAATGGTTTCAAAATGGCTCTGGCAGAATAGAAAAACTTGGAAACAGAATTGGAGAAACAATATTCTATCACTTTTAAGTTTCCTTTCGATAGCCTATTTTTCATTCCATATTCTTTGGGCATTCAATTATTATCGCCAACCACTTTTTGAAAAAATGGCAATCCAAAGAGACTATTCTGATGCCGATTTATTGGCTTTTACCAAAAAATTAATCGTCAAAACGAATCAGATTCAACGTAAAATCGCCAAAAAAGACAGTTCAAAAGTGGTTTTCCCTTATTCTCAAGATCAAATTTTCAGGATGAATTTAAACGGATACAAAAACCTAGCTGCCGAATATGATTTTTTTGAATATTCTCATTTGAGTGTCAAAAAATCACTTTTGAGTTTGCCCTTGACCTATATGGGTTTTGGAGGTTATTTAAATCCGTTTACCAATGAAGCCCAAGTAAATGATCTGGGACCGATGTATAGTTTTCCGATGACAACCAATCATGAAATGGCGCACCAAATGGGTTATGCCAGCGAAAGTGAATGTAATTTTATTGGTTTTTTGGCTTCTGTAAAAAATGATGATTTACACATTCAGTATTCGGGATATAGCATGGCTTTACGATATTGTCTGATTAATTGGAAAATTCGGGACGAGAAAATCCTCAAAAAATTAGTAAAAACGATTCATCCCGGAATTTTAAAAAACTACCAAGAGAGTACCGATTTCTGGAAACAATACGAAACCCCAATCGAAACCGGTTTTCATATTTTTTATGACAATTTCCTGAAATTTAACCAACAAAAAGACGGCATGGATAGTTACAGCAAGTTTGTCGATTTGATGGTGAATTATTATAAGGAAAAACAGTTATGAGTTTAACTAATTATGTAACAAAAAAGTTATCTTTGGAATACTAAAACACAAGGTATTTATGAACTTGCAACTCACAAAAATGGAACTGATAGAAATGCTTCTAAATACCAGAAAAGTAGCTGTCTTAAAAAAAGTAAAAGCTATTTTAGAAGAAGAACAAGACAGGCTTACGGAAGCCGATTATAAAATCATAGATGCCCGAAGAGAAAGACATTTAAAAGGAGAAAGTAAATCTTTTTCTTGGGAAGAAGCCAAACAAATCATACTGAAATAACAACATGAAGTATGTTTTAGAAATTAAAGAAGAAGCTGTTTTTGACATCAAAGAAGCCTATCTTTATTATGAAGAACAACGAATTGGTTTGGGACAACGCTTTTTGAACACATTAGAAACCTATTTGGAAAGAGTTCAAAAACACCCCGGACATTACCAAATAAAAAGGAAGCCATATAGAGAAGCGTTTATAAAAGACTTCCCGTATTTGATTATCTACGAAATAGAGGTAAACAAAGTAATCGTTTATGCGATCTTCAATACGTGGAGAAACCCAAATAAAAAGCCAATAAAAAAATAAATAGCTGGGAATTACTATATGGTTAGAGCGTTTTGAGTTACAAATACTCTTTAATTTGTACACAAGAAGCATTTTCTACTTTTATCTTATTTCCAGATTTCTTTAATAAACCTATAACTGAATCTCTTTTAAAGACCACCACATTACCCCTTTTTTGATTGGCAACTATTAAAATTTTCCAGTAAAGTCGATCGTAAATATTCTTGGAATTTTCCCAAAAGTAGATTGATACCTCACTGTTTTTAATGTACCATTATTTTCTATCGAAAAGATTGCAACATTATTTTCTTCGCCACGATTGGAAACATATAGAAAACGACCATCGGGCGAAATATGAATGTCTCCACTATTAAACCCTTCTTTTAACTCGTCAGCATGGGCATTAATTCTTTGGATGCTCACTAATTTGCCATTTTCATACTTATAAACGCTTACTGTTCCTGTTAATTTTTTGATACAATAGATATTTTTTTGATTGGAATGAAAGGTAAAATACCTTGATCCACTTCCTAATGTAGTTTGAGTAAAAGGGTATTGAATCTCTTGAAGTAGTTTTTTTTGCTCATTATCAAATTGGTACTATCTGATCTTATCTGCACCTAAATCTGGTAAAAAAACAAAATCATAATCCGGAAAAAACACGGTAGAATGTACATGGGAACGATCTTGTTGATCTTTATTAATACTGCCTTCCGAATAGGAAAAAAAGTTAAACAATTGGACTTATTTCAC
>JAYVGE010000222.1:0-9350 GCA_043772515.1 Flavobacterium sp.
CAGAGCGGTCGAATGCGGCAGTCTTGAAAACTGTTGACTGTAACAGGTCCGGGGGTTCGAATCCCTCTTTCTCCGCGAGTATTTAAACCCCGAAATGAAAATTTCGGGGTTTTTGTTTTTTACTGGTTTCCTGTTTTATAGAAATTTAATTTTTTTAGATTATTTAAGAATCAATTTTTTAAAACTTATAAAAAGACAAAGCTTATTTTTAATCCTAAATATTTGATGGCAGGGTGGGTTTCATATTCACAAAGAAAAAGAAGTAACCTGTTCCGAATATATAGGTTATTTACCTAAAAACAATTACTTTTAAAGTCTTATCAGATCGTAAATCAATTCCTAAATGGCTTTCAACGAAGATTCTCGTGTTAAAATACCGGCTATACTCCATCTTATTCGTTTGGGCTACACCTACATTCCCAGAAATGAGCAACATAGGATTGAGGAGACCAACATATTTCAAAATATCTTTAGGGAAAGTATCAGCAGAATCAACCCTTCTATTGAGGAGAATGAGATCAACAGATTGCTGGATGAAATCACATTGCAACTAGACTATGATGATTTGGGTCGTGATTTCTACAAATCGCTTACTGCAACTTCTGGTGTAAAACTGATTGATTTTAATAATTTCAACAACAACTCGTTTCATGTTACCACTGAACTAACGTGTAAAAACGGAGACGAAGAGTTTCGACCAGACATTACTCTTTTGATTAACGGAATTCCTTTGGTATTTATTGAAGTAAAGAAACCCAACAATAAAGACGGTATTCTGGCAGAACGCATACGAATCAATGATCGTTTTAAGAACAGAAAGTTCAAACGTTTTGCGAATATTACGCAATTGATGATTTTCTCCAACAACATGGAGTATGAAGATGGCGTGATCGAACCCATACAAGGGGCGTATTATGCTACGGGTGCGTATCATGATTTGAATTTTAATTATTTCAGAGAAGAGGAATTTTTCAATTTAAACACTATTCTACTCCAAGAGAATGAAGTTTTGGAAAATAAAGTCTTAAAGGACAATCATTTGACTGCTATTAAGTATGCCGATGAATTTGCCACTAATAAACACTATGATACGCCTACCAATAGAATTTTAACTTCATTAGTCAATAAAGAACGATTAGCGTTTATCCTGAAATACGCTTTGGCTTATGTTGAAGAAGAAAAAGACGGAAAATCAGATTTGAAAAAGCACATCATGCGGTATCCGCAGTTGTTTGCGACCAAAGCCATTAGCAGAAAATTAGACGAAGGCATTACTAAAGGAATCATTTGGCATACCCAAGGTTCGGGAAAAACGGCTTTGGCGTATTACAATGTCAAATATCTGACGGATTATTACCAAAAGAAAAACAGCATTCCGAAGTTTTATTTTATTGTGGATCGAATTGATTTAGCGATACAAGCTACCACTGAATTTTCTAATCGAGGATTGAAAGTAAACAAAGTCAATTCGCGATTGGATTTCATCAAGGATATCAAAAAAGTGGGTGCTATTCACAATCACAGTGGCGAAAGCGAAATTACGGTAATCAATATTCAAAAATTCACGGAAGACGCTACCGTAACAGTCAATTTAGATTATGACATCAATATCCAACGGATTTATTTTTTAGACGAAGCCCATCGCAGTTACAATCCCAAAGGAAATTATTTAGCGAATCTGGTCAATTCGGATAAAAGTGCTATTAAAATTGCTTTGACCGGAACGCCTTTATTAAAAGATGTCATCAAAGAATACGACTCCAAAATTCTGTTTGGTGACTACATCCATAAGTATTACTACAATATGTCGATTGCTGATGGGTACACCTTGCGTTTGATTCGGGAAGAAATTGATACTACCTATAAAATGCAGATGCAAGAAATCCTCTCGCAGATTAATGTATTAGAAGGAGGTATCAAAAAAACTCAGGTCTATTCACATCTCAAATATGTAGAACCCTTACTAGATTATATTGTCAAGGATTTACAACACTTTAAAAAACAAGAATACGACGATTCTTTAGGCGGTATGGTGGTTTGTGATTCGGCAGAACAAGCCAAAGAATTGTTTCACTATTTTGAAGTTTTGTATGGTGTTCAGGAAACCAATGTCATGAATTTGGCAGCGGAAGGCAAAGAACCGTATGGAACTACGCCTCCGCTCAAAGCAGCCTTAATAGTACACGACATCAACGACAAAGACATTCGCAAAGATTTGATTGCTGCCTTCAAAAAAGGGGACATTGATTTATTGTTTGTTTATAATATGCTGTTGACCGGTTTTGATGCCAAACGCTTGAAAAAACTATATTTGGCTCGTGTCATAAAAGACCATAATTTATTGCAGACACTTACTCGTGTGAACCGCCCTTATAAAAAATACCAATACGGTTATGTAGTCGATTTTGCAGACATATCTGCTGCCTTTGACAAAACCAACCGCATGTATTTTGATGAATTGCAGGCTGAGTTGGGTGACGAAATGGAGCATTACAGCAACTTGTTCAAGTCGAAAGAAGAAATCAATAGAGAGATTGCCGAAATCAAAGAAAATCTATTTCATTTCGATACAAAGAATGCCGAGAACTTTAGTTTACAAGTCAGTGAAATTAAAGACAAGAAGGATTTATTGGCGATTATAAAAGCGTTGCGAAATGCCAAAGAACTGAAGAACATCATCAGATTGGGGGATCATGACGAATTGCTTCAAAAATTGGATTTCTACAAACTCAATCAATTGCTTTCGGTGGCACAAGCCCGATTGGACAATCTCAATTTGATAGAGAGTATCCAAAATGATTCCGATACAACCAACTTATTGAATACCGCTCTCGAAGATATTTTCTTTACGTTTACCAAAGTCTCCGAAGAAGAAATGATCTTGGCAGATGCGTTAAAAAATGATTTACGTAGAACTCGCGAGGCACTTTTACATAACTTTGACCCCAAAGATCCAAGGTTTATTTCTCTAAAAGAAGAACTGGAGCGTATTTTCAAAAAGAAAAATCTTGATGAAGTTACCCAAGACGATATGCGTGAAAATAGGTTAATATTAAATTCTATTTATGATCGAATAACCGAAATGAACCGCAAAAATGCATTGTTAAAAGCCAAATATGAACAGGACGAAAAATATGCCCGAGTACACAAACGATTAACCGAAAACGGAAGTATTACCGCAAAAGAATCGCAATTACACGAAGCATTAATGAACGTGAAAGAACAAACAGATGAACAAGTACTGAACAACAAAAATGTGATAGGCAATGAAGCTTATTTCAAAAAACAATTGATGCAAATTGTCATCAATGAATTTATAAAAAACCAAAACATAAAATTAGATTTTGATACCACGCAATCCATCAACAATTTGATAGTGAGTGAGTACATGCAACAATACAAAGGACACACCCTATGACCGATATTAACTTCATCACACAAACCAAAAATTTAATTGATAACTTAAAAAGTGTTTGTGCCAACTACGGATTGGGCAACGATGGCAACGAATTTAAGATTATCACGCAGGTATTCTTATACAAATTCATGAACGATAAGTTTCAGTATGAAGCCAAGAAAGTAAATGATAAACTGGCGGCTGCAACCAATTTTCAGGAAACTCTCGAACAATTATCCGAAGAAGAATTTAAGTTTTTGATTGCTTTAATCGGTCCCGATATTCCTCAGTTACATGCGGAGCAAACCATTACGCATTTGTGGAACAAACAAACGCAAGACGACTTTGCCAGACTTTTTGACGACACGTTGCGTGGAATCAGTATCGAAAACTCCGAAATTTTCTCGGTAAAATCTTCCGGTGGTGCCAAGGATAAAATGTTTGACGATTTGAGTCAATACATTTCGGATAGTTCGCAACGGGATGCGTTTTGCAAAGCCTTAATCAACAAACTGGTCGAGTTTAGTTTTGAACGTATGTTTGAAGAAAAATACGATTTCTTTGCCACCATTTTTGAATACCTCATTAAGGATTACAATACCGATAGTGGCGGAAAATATGCCGAATACTACACGCCTCATGCCGTAGCCCGAATCATGGCTGCCATTATGGTCAATGAAGAAGTGAGCGGTGTGACCTGTTACGACCCGAGCGCAGGATCTGGAACGTTGTTGATGAATATTGCTCATGCCATTGGCGAAAAAAACTGTAGCATTTACTCCGAAGATATTTCGCAGAAGTCTTCTAATATGTTGCGACTGAATTTGGTGTTAAACAATTTATCACACAGCATCCCAAATATCATTAAAACCAATACCATAGCCGACCCCTATTATTTAGACCAAAAGTTCGATTATATTGTGTCGAACCCGCCGTTTAAACTGGACTTCTCTGATTTTGTGACCGATTTAAGCAAAGACCGATTCAAAGACCGCTTTTTTGCAGGCATACCCAATGTGCCTAAAGCCAAAAAAGAGTCGATGTCGATTTATCTGATGTTTATTCAGCACATCATGTACAGTTTGAGCAAGACTGGTAAAGCCGCAATTGTTGTACCCACAGGATTTATCACGGCACAAAGCGGGATCGAAAAAAAGATACGCGAAGCCATGATTAGCCGTAAGATGTTGCGTGGTGTGGTAAGTATGCCGAGTAATATTTTTGCCAGTACGGGAACCAATGTTTCAGTGTTGTTTTTAGACAACCAAGCCGATAACGAACATATTGTTTTGCTGGATGCTTCCAAATTAGGAAAAACTATAAAAGAAGGCAAAAACCAACGTACCGTTCTGAGCAAAAAAGAAGAACAACGCATTATTGATGCAATGAATAAAAGACTTCCCGAAGAAGATTTTAGCGTAGTGATTAGCGCCGAAGACATCAAAGCCAAAAACTACTCCTTCAGTGCCGGACAATATTTTGAAGTAAAAATTGAATATACCGATATTACGGCAAAGGAATTTGATTACAAAATGAAAACTTTTGAAACCAATTTAAGTGTCCTTTTTAACGAAAGTAAAAGCCTGGAAATAGAAATTCAGCATAATTTGAAAAGATTGAGGTATGAGTGATACCAACAAAAAAATGATTCGCAACAGTACCGCTGAGTTTTTGATTTTTTCGAAACAAGCTGGGGATAATTCTATAGAAGTTCAGATTGAGGATGGCACCGTATGGCTTAGCCAAAAAATGCTTGCAGCACTTTTTGACGTTGATGTTCGAACCATCAATGAGCATTTAAAAAATATATTCATAAGTGCCGAATTAGAAGAGAATTCAGTTATCCGGAAATTCCGGACAACTGCAACTGATGGTAAAAACTACAATGTCCAATTTTACAATCTCGATGCTATTATTTCGGTTGGGTATCGTGTCAATTCGATAAAAGCAACCCAATTCAGACAATGGGCGACCAATGTATTGAGGGAGTTTGCGATTAAAGGATACGTTTTGGATAGAAAACGAATGGAAAACGGTAGTTTTCTTAACGAAGACTATTTTGAACGTTTGTTGGAAGAAATCAGGGAAATACGTTTAAGCGAAAGACGTTTCTACCAAAAGATTACGGATATTTATACTACAAGTGTCGATTATAACAAGGAAGCTCCAACAACAAAGACCTTTTTTGCCAAAGTGCAAAACAAACTCCATTTTGCCATTCACGGCAAAACTGCTGCCGAACTTATTGTGGATAGAGCCAATAGTGCAAAAGAAAATATGGGACTTACTTCTTGGGAAAATAGCCCAATAGGTAAAATAGTGAGAACAGATGTGGTGATTGCTAAAAACTACCTCAATCAAGACGAATTAGATTCCTTAGGACGGATTGTAAATGCTTATTTAGAATTGGCCGAAGAACGCGCCAAACGCAAAATTCCCATGACCATGGAAGATTGGGCGAAGCGTTTGGACTTGTTTTTGGAATTTGACGATAGAAACATCCTCAAAGATGCAGGAACGATAACCGCCCAAATTGCCAAACAACATGCCGAAAGCGAATTTGAAAAATACCGAATCATTCAAGATCGCCTTTTTGAAAGTGATTTTGACAAAGAAATTAAAAAACAGTTAGGGAATGCAGGACATGAATAAAACAAAAAACATTTTCTCGACACTGTCGGGAATATTGGAAATACAGAATAATTTGAAAGAGGTGAGAAATGAAAAGCTATAAATTAGGAGAGTTGATTGAAATCGGTAATGGCAGAGCCTACTCCCATTTAGAAGCTGGTGAAATTCCTTTATATGGAAGTGGAGGAATAATGTCTTACGTAAGTGATTTTCTCTATGATGGCGAAGCTATTTTGTTACCTAGAAAAGGTACATTGTCAAATATAATGTACACAAAAGGTAAAATTTGGACAGTTGATACAATGTATTTTGCAAAAGCGAATAAAGGAATTGACCCTTATTATTTATACAGTTATTTGTCTTTATTAGATTTAAAGCATTTAGATTCTGGTTCCGCATTACCAAGTATGACCAAAACTTCTTATGAAGATATCGAAGTTAAATTACCAAATTACGCTATCCAACAAAAAATAGCCAAAGTCCTTTCTGATTTAGATGCCAAAATAGAACTGAACAACCGTATCAATACCGAGCTAGAAGCCATGGCAAAAACGCTGTATGACTATTGGTTTGTGCAGTTTGATTTTCCAGATGCAAATGGAAGACCCTATAAAACTTCTGGTGGTAAAATGGTTTGGAATGAGGAGTTGAAGAGGGAGATTCCTGAGGGGTGGGAGGTTCAGCCACTAAATAAAGTAATTGAAACTATTCTAGATCATAGAGGGAAAACACCAAAAAAACTTGGCAGTGATTGGACTGATGATGAAAATGGAATAATAGCTTTATCAGCAAAAATTGTTAAAGGTGGTAAATTAAATAACCTTAACCAAGCAAATAAGGTAAGTAAAGAATTGTACGACAAATGGATGTCCGTAAAATTAAAGGATGGTGATATTTTGATGACTTCTGAGGCTCCTGCTGGCGAATTTTATTTTATTCAAGGGAAAACAGATTACTGCATGAGTCAAAGACTTTTTGGTATTAGAGCAAATCAAACAAAGATATTATCATCTTATCTTTATTATGAATTATCTAAAGGAAATGGATATTCTCAGATTATGGGTAGTCTTAGTGGTAGTACCGTGTTCGGTATTAGACAAGATGTACTTAGAAAAATATTAGTTGTTCGTCCAAATTTTGATATTCAAAAAAAGTTTGATAACATTGTTCTTCCACAATTGAAACAAATCAAACAATTAGATGAACAAAACCAAGAACTCGCTTCGCTTCGCGATTGGTTATTGCCAATGTTGATGAATGGACAAGTAAGCGTGGGGGATGTTGAGTATGAATTGGGTCTCGATAATTATCGGGAGGTAGCAGAATCTGGGAATGATTATAAAACAAAATAAAAATGAACTTATACCAATCTAAAAACGCCAACAATCTAACAATATTAAAAGAAAAACCTTTCAAACTAGAGAAAGAAATCCAGATCCTGTTCGAAAAAAACCTTTCTGAATTGATGGGTTTAGAAATGGTCAATTCTGAATTTGTGATAAAAGGAAAACGCATCGATACGTTGGGCTATGACCCACAATCGAAAGCCTTTGTTATTATTGAATACAAACGCGACAAAAACGGGAGCGTGGTTGATCAAGGTTTTACATATTTGAGTTTAATGCTGGAGAACAAAGCCGATTTTGTTTTGAACTATAATGAAACCTTAAAAAAATCCATTCATAGTACCTCAGTAGAATGGTCGCAAACGCGGGTGGTTTTTGTATCTCCAAGTTTTACAGAAAACCAACGATTGGCTACTAATTTCAAAGATATTGCCATTGAGTTATGGGAAGTAAAGCGATATGAAAACGATTTGATTAGCATTAATCCAATCAAGAAAACCAAATCGGCCGAAAGTATTAAGCCCTTAACGAAGCAAAATAGTTTGATACAATCGGTTACCGATCAAATCAAAGTTTACACAGAAAAGGATCATTTAAACGGTTCTTCGGAGGAAATTATCGAATTATATGAAACGTTCAAAAATGCGATTTTAAACCTAACCGATGATATAGAAATTGTTCCGAAAAAACGATACATCGCTTTCAAAAAGAATAAGAATATTGCCGATATTGTAATCCTCAAAAAAGGCATTAAGCTTTTTATCAACCTTAAAAAAGGGCAACTGGACGATCCAAAAAAGCTAATGAAAGATGTTTCGGAAACGGGGCATTGGGGAAATGGGGATTATGAAACTATTGTAAGCAACACCATGAATTTGGAGTATGTTATGAGTTTGGTCAAACAAGCAATACTGTAAATAGGAGCCACCTGCCTTCTAAGTAAATGTTTCAAAATACATCTTACAATTACTTCGTCTCTATGTTTCTATTTTTTTAGGTGTGCAGTGAACTTTGTTTTTCCTCGTTCTTTTGTCCTTGAGAGGAATTGCGAGGGACGAAGCAAAGCAGCCGTTAGCAAGTCTTTGTCAAATTCCAAACCCACTTTCTTGAAATCTGTGACAAAAAAATAAAAGTAGTCCGCTTTGTGGACAGTCATAATATTTATACCTTTTAAGCAAAAAGATAAGTTTTAAAAGTTATAAAGTATTACACCTTTACTTAGTTTTTTCTATCTAATAATTGTGTTTTTTGTTTCATAGATAGTATTTACCATGCCGTTTCGGTTAGTGTCTAATGTTAGTTCCCAGAACATAATTCCTCCTAATTTTTTATCTAATGCATAAGCAGTTTTTTCTTTAACAGAGGAAATATCATCCGCAGTGGCAAACATTTTTTGGGTTGCATTATACCAATAAGGTGCTTTTGCTTTGTTGTCCCAAAAATATTTCCAACCCTTTTCAGTTGTCAACGATGTGTAGAAATCTTTAAAGCTTACTCCTTCAGTATGAATACCAGATTGGTATAAACCATTATTTGTATTGGCAACGTTTTTCCATGTTCGAGTATAAAAAGCGGCTCCTATAACTAATTTATGAGCAGGAATTCCTATTTTTAATAAGTAAGCTACCGCTTTATCAGTAGATTCTTCTTTTTTATGGGTACTATAAAGCGGTGTGTGATGTCCGGTCACTTTAGAATAGCCATTGACTAAATCGTAACTCATTATGTTTACACGATCTACAAGAGGCATAATTATTTTCCATTCTACAGATTCGTCTAAGTATTTCTGAAAACCACCTGCTGCAAAACTCAATTCATTTTTTGTACCTAGTATTTGTCTTAATGATTTTATAAGTTCGCTAAAGTTTTCCTTATCTGCATTTTGAAATAAATGACCAGGATTCCCTTCTATTGTAGGATATTCCCAATCCAAATCTAATCCATCAGTTTTAAAGTAATCATTTACTTCTTTAACA
>JAYVGE010000223.1:0-3766 GCA_043772515.1 Flavobacterium sp.
CGATACACGCCCGAGAAGTAAAAGTAGATTTGGCAGGTTGGCCCGATTATGTTTTCGAGAAATACTACACAGGCGCTTCTAAACTAAAATCGAGTTACACCCTGCCAACACTAGCCGAAGTAGAGCAATTTACCAAAGAAAACCACCACTTGCCCAATGTGCCTTCGGCAAAAGAAGTAAAAGAAAACGGCTTGCAATTGGGAGAAATGTCGAATATTATGCTTCAAAAAATAGAGGAATTGACGTTATATGTAATTGAGCAACAAAAACAACTCAGCAAACAAGCAGAAGAGATAAAGGAACTAAAGAAAAACAGCAAATAAAAACACAAAAAATGAAACACTACATTCTATTCTTATTCTTAGGTTTTTCGACGCTAGCAGTAGCCCAAGACAAAATTACGTTTGATTATGACAATGCGGGAAACCAAATACAAAGAAAACTGTGTTTGACCTGCACCTCTAAAAAAGCGAATCCAGCACCCAAAGAAATCGAAGCATTAGTCGAAGAAGATTTGCAAAAATTCTCTCCCGAGGATGTAATTTCCTATTATCCAAATCCTGTTCGGGAAGAGCTGTACCTAAAATGGGAACTCGCCAAGGATAACTATGTAACTTCATTGAATGTATATAGTTTTAATGGGCAAGTCTTGCGATCCTTTTCGCAATCGCAAAGAAACAACACACAAACGATTCCTTTTCAGAGCTATTCAGCAGGGACGTATCTCGTTGTCTTAATGTACAGTAACGGCGAACAAAAAACGATAAAAATTATTAAAGAATAATATATGAAGCATTTTTACTTTACACTACTATTTATAAGTTTGTCTTTCTTTGTTTCGGCTCAGGACTCAGGAGGATCACCAGTTCAAGGGTTAATTCCGATTAAAAGAATTGGAGGACAACTAACAGAAAAAGCATCTAATTCTACAAGTAGGACAGATGAAACAGTCAAGACATTAACAACTGCGCCTACAGGTTATTCGCAAGAAGTGGGTATAACAGAAGGACAACTCTCTGTATCACTCACAGGTGGGGCAAGCTATAGCATTCCTATTGCAGTACCGCCAGGAATAAATGGTGTTGTTCCCCAAATAAGTCTAGCCTATAACAGCCAAGGAGGTAACGGTATGGCGGGTTATGGCTGGAATATTTCTGGAGTTTCATCTATTACTCGCATCCCATCGACCAAGTTTCATGATGGCACAATAGATCCAGTCGATTTTGATAATTTAGACCGTTTTGCTTTTGATGGACAAAGATTAATTCTAAAATCGGGAACCTATGGTATGGCCGGAGCAGTTTATGAAACAGAGAATTTCTCTAATCTCAAGATTGAAACATATGGTATTACCCTGAATCCTACCCGATTTTATTTTAAGATAAATTATCCAGATGGGTCTAGTGCAATCTATGATGCTGAAGGAAGCGGTACAGGTTCAAATTTTTTAATTAGATCTTGGACAAACTCACAAGGGGTAACTATTACTTATAAATATATTTATGACGGGAATAATTCTTACATCGATGCGATTCAATATGGACATATTGCTGCGGGGATTCCAATTAATACTATTCAATTTAAGTACATACCTAGGCAACGTCCTGAACAATATTATGTTGGAGGGATTTCTTTTAATTTATCAAAAAAACTTAGTTCAATAAATGTAATTGGTAATGGAGTTGATTTTAGAAATTATAATTTAGAATATGATACAGCTTCATTGGGTTATGATCGCCTAGAGAGAATAACCGAAAAAAGTGGCGTTGGAGGAAAAAGTTATAATCCTACTGTTTTTAGTTACGACACTACGATAAACGAAGCGATTTCTCTAAAGCCAAATATTGTGAGTCTTTCTTTGGGGCAGATTGAGTCTAGAAATATCGCCACAGTTACTGGTGATTTTGATGGTGATGGAAAAATGGATTTTGTATTATATCCCACTTGGAGAGGGGATCCAAATTACAAAAATAAATTTTGGGTACATACCGATTTAAACAAAAGTTCGTTTAATTCTGGTAAAGAGGCAGCCTGTGGAAGTTTTGAAGAGATATTTACTTCAACGTGGTTGAGCAGTGATAATAAAATGATGCCATTTCAAGGAATTACAGCGGTACAATTGGCTACAGATTCAAGAGCGGTAAATTTTAACACTTATTGTTCTACATCATATGGAGTGTCTTTACAATATAGTAAACAAGTTACATTTCCTATAATAGGAGATTGTACAGGAGATCTGCCTAAATTTAAAAAATATTTAAGTGGTGACTTTAATGGTGACGGTCTAACTGATGTAATTGCTGTTGACAAAGAAATTGAGTGTGTTGAAACAATTGAAGACCCATGGGACGGAACCCGTCAAGTATATTCTCGTTCTTCTTCGGGCAAGGTTTATTTTATCGATTTAGATCGTCGTAAAACCACAAATTTCTGGAATGAGACAGGTACATTATTAGATTATTTTTATGAAACCGACAGAATCGAAACCTTAGATGTAAACGGTGATGGAAAAACGGATATTCTCCATTTTACTAATAAGAAGGTAATTGTTTATACATTAAACGATAATAATCAATTGGTTTTTTTATGGCAAACTCCAGACCAGCATATTGTTACTGATCAGCCCATATTGCCTGGCGACTATAATGGTGATGGGAAAATGGATTTTATTATCCCAAAAAGCACGGGGCTTTGGGCTCAGGATTACGCAAAATATTTGTCAACTGGGAATTCTTTTGTAAAATCAGAACAGAGTTATGGTTTTGTCAACAGAGGTAGTTTTATTGACAAAGATGGAAATGTGGATATTAATTACCATATTCCATTAGACTTTAACGGTGATGGAAAGACAGATATCGTAGATTTTAGAACGGCTTATGGAAAAACTTATGATGGGGGTAGAATTATCATTACATCCTACAAAAATCAGGATGATGGCTTTTTTTCCTCCGCTTCTTATGACACAGGAGCAAAACGCGAAATAAGAAGCTACGCAGTTCCTATCTTTTTATCCCCTACCAAAAACAACCAATATTTTGAGGTAGGAGCTGTTTCTGATAATTCAATGTATAGTTTTCAAACAAACAAAAATTTCAGCAAAGAAAAACTACTCAAAAGCATTACCACAGGTAACGGCGTAACCGAAACCATTACCTACAAACCTTTACAACAAGATGAGTATGAGGATACATATACTCCTAGTAGCTCCATTGAAACCTATCCCAATATTGACATAAAAGTAGCTCCTAGTCTTCAGGTAGTTTCGCAGCTCGAAAAACAGAGTAAATCGGTTTACAAAAAGCAATTATTCTCCTATTATGGTGCCGTTACCAATACAGAAGGATTGGGCTTTTTGGGCTTCCGTTCTACTATGCGTACCAATTGGTTCGAGAACTATAATCAAATCATTAGCTCAATATCCAAGTTCGACCTAAATTTGCGTGGTGCCAATGTAGAAAATTATACCTATCTAGGGTATACTAGCCCAACGATAATAACTAATAATACAGTTTCAAAAGTTCCTAGAATAAGTAAAATAACGGTAAACAATACCCGAACAGAAACCGAAATCCTATTAGCAACAAACAGTATTACGTTTAGCCCAGGTGCGACTATCACGCCTACAGCAGGAAGCATTTTTATAGCCCAAATCACTCCTGATTATGATACTAATGGGTATGCAGAAACAAATACCAGTCCACCATCTGGATTGATAAGTAAATCGTTGGCGTTTTACGAAACTAGCTTGTCTCCTACTAAAGTCTTT
>JAYVGE010000224.1:0-26530 GCA_043772515.1 Flavobacterium sp.
TTCTTTGGGTAAATTGAATTGAAAATGGGATAATTTCATGTTTTAAATTTTAGATTGCTGATTTTAAATTTTAGATTTACTACGCTAAAATATAAATCGAGTGCAAATATACGATTGTGAGATAGGCGTTGTCAAGTGTTTTGCTGTTTATTTTTCCTCAGCCCCAACTCTCTTCCAAAGAGAGAAAGAAGCAAACGGCTCTTAACCCTTTATAAAAGGGATGTTATTCTAGGATTTCGAAACCCAAACTTTTTAAATCATTCCAGAAATCGGGATATGATTTGGAGACCACTTCGGCATTCTCTATTATTATTGGCACTTTTAGCGCTAGCGGAGCAAATGCCATTGCCATTCGGTGGTCGTTGTAAGTAGCTATACTTACCTTCGAATTGATTGTGTTTGTTGCCATTAGTGTCAGACTATCATTGGTAACCGAAATAGTGGCACCCAATTTGGTCAATTCTATTTTTAAAGCTTCTAACCGATCGGTTTCTTTTATCTTTAACGTATGTAAACCAGAAAGATAGCAACCAATTCCTAATCCCAGACAAGTAACGACAATGGTTTGAGCAATATCTGGTGTACTATTTAGTTCACAATTGACAATTGGCAATTGACAGTTGGCAACCTTGCGCAAAACAATTTTTGTTTCCTTAAATATAGTTTCTACCCCAAAAATTTTATAAATTTCGACCAATGCCGAATCGCCTTGGAGGCTATTTCTTTTATAACTAGACAAGGTAATTTCTGTTCCGATTTCAGCCAAAGCTACAATCGAATAAAAATAGGAAGCCGAACTCCAGTCGGATTCTACGATCATTACACTATCGAGAACTTCTTGTTTCGGATAAACCCTAATTACATTTGCTTCGAAGTGGGTTTTGATGTTTAAATCATTCAGTAAAGCCAAGGTCATTTTGATATAAGGAACCGAGGTTACTTGTCCTACTAATGTCAATTCGATTCCGTTTTCTAGTTTTGGAGCGATTAGCAATAGTGCAGAAATGTACTGGCTGCTCACATTGGCTGGGATAGCTACCTTGAAAGCCGTTATTTTCTGCCCTTTTATCCGAATTGGCGGATAACCTACTTCTTTCTCGTACGAGATTTGCGCTCCTAATTGTTTTAAGGCTTCTACCAAAACTTTTATAGGACGTTCTTGCATTCTCGAAGACCCTGTTAGCACCACTTCTCGTCCCTGGTTTATCGCAAAAAAGGCGGTAAGAAAACGCATTGCAGTTCCTGCATGATGAATATCTACTGTTACATCGTTTCCTTTCAACGCCTTTTGCATTACCTCGCTGTCGTCGGAATTTGAAGTGTTTTGCAATGTAATATTCGAAAACAAAGCTTGTAATAATAACAAACGATTGGTTTCACTCTTCGATCCTGTGATTTGGATTGCAGCTTGCAGCTTACAGCTTGCAGCTTGTAACAGTAAATTCATGTCTTTAATTAGGTGTTATCAATTGAAAATTATTAAAGGTGTACTCCAAGACCGCAATTTACCATTCCGTATTTATAATTCATAATTTATAAACCACAAATTATTTCAATTTATCGTTGTTTTTGTGACGATCCTTGTCTCGAATAGACTTTAGATCCATTTTTTTATCGAAAGCAGTCTGTAAATCGATTCCTGTTTGATTCGCTAGACACAGTACCACAAAAACCACATCGGCCAATTCTTCGCCAAGATCTTTGTTTTTATCGCTTTCTTTTTCGGACTGTTCCCCGTAACGACGGGCTATTATTCGAGCAACCTCTCCTACCTCCTCGGTAAGTTGTGCCATATTGGTCAATTCGTTAAAGTAGCGAACACCGTGTTCTTTGATCCAAGTATCTACGTCTTGTTGGGCGTTTTTTAGGTTCATTTTTTTAGTTTTTACAATTTTTTATTTCTTTAACCCTGTCAGGGTTTTGAACCCTAATAGAGTTGATTACTACACTTTCTTAAGTACTATCTTTTCATTTTGCTTGTCAATCATTTGCTGGAAAAAGTCTTTCAAAACATCGTAAAAATCAGGCAGAACAATAGCAGATTTTATATCCGTAGTAATTGATACCTGTATGGTATTCCCTGTATTTGAAATAAAATATTTAAATGCACCAACATCATTTCCAGTAGCAATATTAAGGGATTGTGGCAATAACTCTACGACATATCCTTCTGGAATTTCGATAGTAATATTGTACTTTTCCTGCCAAGGATGACCAAAATCTACAGGATATTCTCTAGCCTCTTGCTTAAAAGGATTTTCTTTTGAAACCAAGAAAATCAATGGCGAAATGTAGATTTTTTCGTTTATCACCTCCACTGATTTTGAATCTTTAAACGAATAACTTTCGACAATTGGTTTAGATAAATCTAACTCATTCTCCCTAACATAATCATTTATCTCTATGTTATTGTTTTTACTCTCTAAAGCCTCTAAATAACTATCCTTACTCGTTATTATATTTTTTTGTCTAAAAGATAAGGCATTATGATCTACAAACTGAGTCCTTATTTTTCCGTTTATCTCCCCCTTAACATCCAATACGATACTAATATTCGTTGATTCTCTGGAAGGAATTTTAGGCATCAAATCAACCTCTGTTGATGTACCATCTTTCCTGATCAATCTCCCAAGCCAATTCAAATCTCTTAAGGGCAAAATATTGGGTACTGAATACTTTTCGGTTGCATCTAATAATATTAAACCTTCACTTATTTCTACTGCTGCAATAACATAATTAAAAGCGGTTCTATTAGGAAACAATGCTATCCCGTTTGATCTGGTACTAATCAAAACTGGATTAGCCTTAATTTCTGCATAACGCAACATGGCGGTAAGCATCAAGTTGATTTCGGCCACATTTCCAGTACTCTCTTTATAGGCTTTCTTTACTCCTTGATCACAAAAATAACTATAAGAGTCATCCCACTTTACTTTAGTCTTAACAAAGTTGAAGATAGCTGCTATTTTTTCGTCTTGTGTAGTCAACCCTTTTATTAGCATATTAATATCGTCCTCAAAATAGCCGGTTCTATTGAGTTCTGAACCAAAAGATTCATTTTCATAAATCTTTTTTGTAACCGACTCCCAATCTGTAGAATACAATTCAACAGGAGAATTAGGATATTTAGTCATTGCTAATTCATGCGAAACACTCGAAGTATAATTATCAATATTATTCACAAAAGCTTCTTCTTTCATAGCTGGTAAATTATCTACCAAATAGGTTGTTTGGGTTTCTGTGTAATCTATTTTATCTTGCGTATAAGTGGTCGAAATAGGCCTTGAATAAAAACCCCCTCCACCAGATCTTTCCTTATTATTTAGAATCAGACTTTGTTGGCTTTTCTCAGCGGTAACCTTAGGAAACACAAACCCTTTTTGATTCGGATTGTAAGCAAAATATTCCGGAATATAAGTTATAAATTTCGAATGATTCACAGGAATACTAGTCTGAAAAAACCATTCTTTTAGTTCACTTATACGTGGAGTTCTAATAGTATATTCGTACTCTATAACCGACCCCTCCTTTACATTAGGCATCGCTATTTTTTTTCTACCCCAATATTTATTCACTTTCTCATCAAATTCTCCGTCACTTTTAAGTTTGGTTTTCTCTATTTTTCCTCCAACTAAATTAAAAGTTACAGCATCAGAGAAAGAAACATCCTCTCTTAAATTACTTCCTAAATAATATTGTACTGATTGATTTGCCCAATTATAGCCCTCTTTTTTATAAATTTTAACACGTGTTTTTACTTCGGTAACCATCACAAAACCTTTTTCTTGAGAATATTCAAATCGAACCTCCCCTTTTTTGAATAAAATAGCTGCGACTGCCGAAGAATCTTTGGCATGAACCTTTTCCTCTAATTCAGCAATAGAGACCTTCCCTAATTTAAACTCTTGTGCAGGTGCTTTTAGAACAAATACCATCAGAAATAATGTACTAATAAATTTATTGACTGTCATTTTATTGTTGCTTTTTGGTTAATATAATTTTGGCATTGTCATTTCTAGAAACTTGCTCCATAAAAAGGCGGTACTCATCGTATTCTTTATTGGTGTACAATCCTTTTTTTATGTTTAGCCTTCGTTTGTAAATCAGATTATTATTGTCTTTTTTAACAACCTCTGTTTTATAATCTCCGAATTTACTGGTCAATTCAAAATTTGCCGGTAGAAACTCTATCAAAAACACTATAGGCAAAGTAATATCTATTTCGTCGGTATCGATAAAACCTCTTTGAATTTCGAAAGGATTCTTACGATTTCGTATTCGCTTAATATTTTCCGTAAATTGATTGAATGCATTTATTGCGAATATCATTTTACCACTTGCAATACTTGCGTAATTTACAGCGGTAATTTCGGCATTTTCTATAAACTTAATACTCTCTTTATCGTTGGAAAAGGCTAATTTGCTTATTTTTAAATTATTGATATTATCCCAATATTCTTTATAATACGCTTCTTTTTCTGTTGGCTGAAGCTTCTCAATTCGTGCTTTTTTGCTATACTGTGAACCCTCGGAAACAATTGCTATTTCCCCCAAAAGATCACCATTGGCAGATAACACATAATTTCCTTTACTAATTTGGGAGTTGTTTTTATCTTCATATATTTTGGTTCTTACAATCTCTCCTCCTTCGGGTTTCATGACTAAAACATTTCTATCATCAGTAAATATCCCCTGATAACCAAAGGGATCATCTTGGCTGGTACATTCCAACCAAGTGTAATTATCTCCTGTCGGAATAGATAAAACCATGTGATTCCCCTGCATAGAAACAAATTCAGATTCGATATCTCTTTTGTATCTATTCCCATATAAAACTGTATTATATGACGGAACATCTACAGCCTCCAATAATGCTTTGGTATAATTCGTCAATGCCTTACAGTCTCCGTAACCCAATCTATCTACTTCGTTGGCTAACATTGGTTTCCAACCTCCAATTCCAACTTGAATACTGATATAACGAGATTTTTTTTGAACGTAACTATAAATTAATTTGGCTTTCTTAATTGGATCTTTTTCATCACCAACGAGAATTTTCATTTTATTTTTAGTTTCTTCTGACAACTCGGTTGTTCCTGATAAAATTTTATTCGAATACCATAATCCAAATTCGTTCCAAGTCTTTGCATTACCATCAACTCCTTCCAGATGAAAAAACTCTAATCCCATCATCACTTTTGGAAAAATAGAACCAAAATCAGGACTATAATCTTCTGGTTTTTGTGCTTTTGCATTAATTAAGACATAAGAAAGGTGAGTAGAAGTATCGTCCGTTTTTTTTATATTAAAAACAGAAAAATTACATTCTTTCTTTTTAAAACCAAGATTTTCGGGATAATTCACATTCAAAACACTTTTCTCAATAGTCAAAAAATAATTGTCTAGCGGTAGCCATTGCGGAATAAAAGCCGTCGCAGATGTTTCGACTTCACTTTCGTAAACTAAGGTAAACGGGTATTGTGTTGGGGTGTAATCTAAATAAATGTAACGACTATCAGAAAAAAGGGTTCCTCCATCTACAGCACTTTGATCCCTAAAATCTTTTCTTTTGATTCTTTTAATTTCTTTTCCAAATGCATCAAAAACAGTAGCCTCAATATTTCTAATGGATGTTGATTTATCATAATATTCACTGGCATCTATCAGGTTGACCCCTTTTTCGTTGAAGACAGTAATCACTCTTTTTTTTTTGATATTCATACTCCTTTGAGACAGAATAGTAATATCTATTTGATTCAGACGAACTACAGCATTGGCATTTTCCTTAAGACTATCTGAAATACTTTGAGCATTGTATTCTACTTTTTGAGCAAAAAAAGTGGACGTTGTCAATAAAAACAACAAAGAAATAAATCTAAAATTCATGAACGTTTTTTTTGCCAAAAATATAAGGAATTATCGGATAAAAAAACTTATTCCCTATTTTTACTGTCAATTTGTATCGTAACAGGACCGTCGTTTAGTAATCGCACTTTCATATCGGCACCAAAGACACCAGTCTGTACTTTTTTACCTAGTTCTTCTTCCAAAGATTCAATGAATTTTTCGTACAAAGGAATCGCTATTTCTGCTTTTGCAGCTTTGATGTAAGAAGGTCTGTTTCCTTTTTTGGTTGCGGCATGAAGCGTAAATTGGCTCACCACAATAATATCGCCATCAATATCCTGAACAGAAAGATTCATTACATCATTTTCATCGCCAAAAATACGGATTTTAGTAATTTTCCCCACCAGCCAATCACTGTCTTCTTGAGTATCGGCTTCTTCAATTCCAACTAAAACCAATAATCCTTTCTGGATATCGGCAACAATTTCTGAATCAATGGTTACGGAGGCTTCGGAAACTCTTTGGAGAATAACTTTCATTTTAAAATTTGAAATTTATTTTTTGAAATTGTTATTGTTACTCCCTAGTTTTATCACTAATTATTCTATCCTCGTTATGAATGTCGGTACGATAATTCTCATCGTCTCCTTCGAGTATTTTTAGATAACTTCTATAACGAGACCAAGCGATTTCGTCTTTTTCTAATGCTGTTTTTATAGCACAATGAGGTTCGTCTTTGTGCAAACAATTATTAAATTTACATTGATCCTTGAGTATAAAAAATTCTGGAAAATAACCGCTAATTTCTGCAGGCTCCATGTCGACCATTCCAAAACCTTTGATTCCTGGGGTGTCTATAATTCGAGCATCAAAAGACAAATCATACATTTCTGCAAAAGTGGTGGTATGTTGTCCTTGCTTGCTTGCTTCCGAAATCACCTTGGTTTTTAGATGTAAAGAAGGTTCCATAGCATTGACCAATGTAGATTTTCCTACGCCAGAATGTCCCGAAAACATACTCACTTTGCCAACCATCATTTCTTGCAAGGCCGCAACGCCTTTCTTTTCGGTCGAAGAAACCCGCAGGCATTTGTAGCCAATTTCTTGATACACGTGTTGCATGTACAATTGCTCGTCTAGAGTAACTTGGTCTAAAGTATCGATTTTATTAAAAACCAAGATGGCCTCAATTCCATAAGCCTCGGCGGTTACCAAAAAACGATCTATAAAATTGAATGTTGTTGGCGGATTATTGATTGTCACTAAAAGAAAAACACGATCAATATTCGAAGCAATAATATGCATTTGATGCGATAAATTGACTGATTTTCGAACAATATAATTTTTACGCTCGTGAATTTTATGAATTGTTCCCGTAACAGTATCCGATGATTCTTCGAGTTCATAATCTACAATATCACCTACGGCAATTGGGTTGGTGCTTTTGATTCCTTTGATTCGAAATTTCCCTTTCATACGGCATTCGATAAAATCCCCTTGCTGCGATTTTACCGTGTACCAACTTCCTGTAGATTTATATACGAGTCCTGTCATAGAGGATTTTTGATTGAAGATTAACGATTTTAGATTTCTGATTAAAAAGCTAAGACTTTGCAAAGATAACGGATTTATGCAGGATTTTCGATTGAAGATTAACGATTTTTAGAAGACTCTAAAATAAACAAAAATCCCAAAACATAAAGTCTTGGGATTTCATAAAATTCAAAATCTCAATTACCAAAATCAGAAGTCGTTACCCGAGGAGCCTGAAAGGCGAACTGGCAAAGCAATCCCTATTCTTGAATACTTATGCGTTCAATACTTTTTCTTGATGACCGATACTTTCTTGGTGTATTGCTTTGAACATCTTAAGCACAAACTCTTCTGTCAAGCCTTTTTTCTCCCCTTCCAAAATCATTTTTCCAAGAATTTCATTCCAGCGTTTGTTTTGCAATACGGCAACGTTTGCTCCTTTTTTAACCTGCCCAATTTCGTCAGCTACTTTCATACGCTTTCCAAGCAAATCTAGTAAAGTAGCATCCAAAACATCTATATTGGCTCTCAATTTAGCCATTTTGCTGGTAAATTCATTCGACACATCATTTACTTTTCTTACTCTCAAATCTATAAAAATTTGTTTCAAAGCGTCTGGTGTAACTTGTTGCGCTGCATCACTCCAAGCATTGTCTGGATCATAATGTGTTTCGATAATCATACCGTCATAATTCAAATCTAACGCTTCTTGTGTTACTTCAAGAATCATGTTGCGATCTCCTGTAATGTGAGACGGATCGATAATTAATGGTAAATCAGGGAATTTATTTTGCAATTCGATTGCAATTTGCCATTCTGGAATGTTTCTGTATTTGGTTTTTTCGTAAGTAGAAAAACCTCTGTGAATTACACCTAATTTTTCGATACCCGCATTATACAACCTTTCTACACCACCCAACCACAAAGACAAATCTGGGTTTACAGGGTTTTTTACCAATACAATTTTTTTAGTTCCTTGCAAAGCATCTGCAATTTCCTGCATAGCAAATGGGTTTACCGTTGTTCTAGCACCAATCCATAACACATCGATATCGTACTCCAAAGCCAATTTTACGTGAGCCGCATTGGCTACTTCTGTACCCATTAGCAACCCTGTTTCTTCTTTGGCTTTTTTCAACCATTTCAGTCCTATTTCTCCAACACCTTCAAATCCTCCTGGACGGGTTCTCGGCTTCCAGATTCCTGCTCTAAAAACACTTACATCAGAATCTTTCAATTCATGAGCGATTTTCAAAACTTGCTCTTCTGTTTCAGCACTACAAGGCCCTGCGATTACAAAGGGGTGTGTTAAATTGAAATCGTTTAACCAATTTCTCATTTCTTTCTTGTTTTCCATTTTTTTTTAGATTTATTTTTTTTAGATTTATTTTTGTTTTTTTCGTTCTTATGGCTCTTTCTAGTGTGCTTGCTTCGTTCCTCGCAATGACTTCACATACTCAACACGAATTAAAAGTTTCGGGACTTAATACTTAAAACTGACCCCTACTTTTTCATTCCGTTTAATATCTCTTTTATTTTGTTTACGCTTTGCATTTCGTTATAAATAGCATCGTAGTCATCGTTTTCCAAAAGTTCTTTAAATTTTGTCAAATTAGAAATATACTCTTCCAAGGTTTTAACTACCTGTTTTTTATTTTGTTTAAAAATAGGTGTCCACATTGCGGGAGAACTTTTGGCCAAGCGCACCGTGCTTTCAAAACCAGAACCTGCCATATCAAAGATATCTTGCTCGTCTTTTTCTTTATTAATTACCGTTTTTCCGAGCATAAAAGAACTAATATGAGACAAATGCGACACGTAGGCAATGTGCTTATCGTGCGATTTGGGATCCATGTAACGAATCCTCATTCCCATATTTTTAAACAACCCCAATGCTTTTTCTTGTAATTTGAAGGTTGTTTTCTCGACTTCACAAATAATATTGGTTTTCCCTTTAAACAACCCTTTTATTGCCGCCGAAGGGCCCGAAAATTCTGTGCCTGCAATGGGATGTGTGGCAATAAAATTCCTTCGTTTAGAGTGATTGGCTACCGCTTCGCAAATAGGCATTTTGGTCGAACCCACTTCAAAAACAATTGTATTTTCTCCAATGACATCTAGTACTTTTGGCAAAACCACCAAAGCAACATCTACTGGAACCGATACAATTACAAAATCTGCGTGTACCAAATTTTCAAAAGTCCCCACCGTATCAACTACTCCTAAAGCAATGGCTTCCTGCAAATGGTTTTCGTTATTATCAATCCCGAAAATTTCGACTTCAGGGTGCAATGTCTTGATGTCTAAAGCCATCGAACCTCCAATTAGTCCTATTCCTATTACGTATATTTTCATTTTTGTTTTTTTTGTAGCCAATCCTGCTATCCGCTATATCTTTTTTAAGGCGAAGAAATCCCGATAATTATCGGGACGCCTCAAAAAAGGATACCGCTTCTATCAGGGCTAGGTCGTCTCGTTTTTCAAAACCTTTTCGTTTTCAACAAACGCCTTCTCCTTTTTATAAAACGTATGTTAGACACGATTAGTCTTGTCTCTATGTTACACAAATCTATCGATTGCTTCTTGTATTTTTTCTTCTTTTACACAAAGTGCAAATCGTATATACCCTTCTCCATTACTCCCGAAAATAGTTCCTGGCGTGATAAAAATATGTTTCTCGTATAAAATTTCATCTATAAATTTTTCTGCCGATATAATTCCGTTAGGTAACTTTGCCCAAACAAACAATCCAACACCTTCTTTGTATACTTTACAGCCTAATTTTTCGGCAAGTTGTTCGGTAAGAATTCTGCGTTTTTTATAAATAGCATTCATCGATTCAAACCAAGTCTTGTCGCTTTTCAAAGCTTCGATAGCTCCTTTCTGAATCCCATAAAACATACCGCTATCCATATTACTTTTCACTTTCAATACGGCATCGATACAAGTCGCATTTCCTAAAACCATTCCAACCCGCCAACCTGCCATGTTGAAGGTCTTGCTCAAAGAATTCAATTCTAGAGCAACTTCTTTAGCTCCTTCCACTTGCAACAAACTCATCGGATTATCATTCAAAACAAAACTATACGGATTGTCATTAATTAATAATATCTGGTGTTTTTGGGCAAAAGTTACGAGTTTTTCAAACAACTGTAAACTTCCTCTTGCTCCTGTTGGCATGTGTGGATAACCAAGCCACATGAGTTGCACTTTTGATAAATCTAATTTTTCTAAAGCCTCAAAATCAGGCTCCCAATTGTTATTTTCTTTTAAATCGTAATAAACCGGTACAGCTCCTACCAAATTCGTCACCGAAGTGTAGGTAGGATACCCTGGATTGGGAATCAATACCTGATCGCCTTCATTTAAAAAAGCCAATGAAATATGCATAATTCCCTCTTTGGAGCCCATCAAGGGAAGAATTTCTGTATTGAAATTCAATGCAACATCAAAGTTGTTCTGATAGAAATCTGCCATACTTTTTCGCAATTCTGGTAATCCTTGATAACTTTGGTATTGGTGTGCATTTTCTTCTTGCATCGCCAAAACTACCGCATCAACAACTTCTTGCGAAGGCTGCAAATCGGGACTGCCAATTCCCATATTAATGACCGATTTGCCTTCTGAAGCCAATTGCCTAACCTCTCTTAACTTGGATGAAAAATAATATTCTTCAATTATATCTAACCGTTTTGCTGTTTTTATCACCATTATTTCTTTTTAATTTTTTCCTTCTTTTAGAATTTTTCCTTTCAAATTTAAAATTTCTTCTTTTCGAGGTTTACGGTTTTGTGTTTTTATACTCTCCCAAAACCTTAAAATATTCTGCCATGATTCCTAACAATGCTTTGGCTTTGGCATAATCCTCATAGTCTTCGAAAGTGACATCTACAAAAAAAGAATATTTCCAGGGTGTTTCAATTTTTGGCAAGGATTGTATCTTGGTCAAATTCAATTTGCAATCACTCATTACATTTAGTACAGCTGCCAAACTACCTCTTTTGTGATCCAATTCGAATTTGATAGAAGCCCTGTTAATTTCCTTTTCAGACACAAATGAGTTTTCTTTTTTTAGAATTACAAATCGAGTCATATTGTTATTAATCGTTTGTATTTCGGGAAACAATATTTCTAAATCATACAATTCTGAAGCTGTTTTACTCGCAATTGCCGCAATTCCCTTGAGTTGTTTTTGATGTATTCTTCGTGCGGTTTCGGCAGTGTCTTTGTCTTCAACTAATTTTATGGTTGGATATTTTTTCAAAAACTCCATACATTGCAATAATGCCATTGGGTGGGAGTGTACTTCCTGAATATCTTCGATATTTTGACCTTTGAGAGCCATGAAATTCTGATGAATATTTAAATAATGTTCTCCAATAATGTGCAAATTGTTTTTGTCGATCAAAGCATAATTAGGAATAATTGGCCCCGCAATAGAATTTTCTATGGCCATAATCGCTTGGTCGGATTTGCCCGATAGCAAGCTAGAAACCAATTCCTCAAACGACAAACATTCATCTACATTTACCTCTTGACAAAAATACTCTTGTGCCACTTGATGATGAAATGACCCTTTAATTCCTTGTATTGCAATTTTTGTTCCCATATAGTCAAAAAAAAATCCTGATTTTCATCAGGATTGTATATTAGTTTTATTTGTTTTTTATCTTTCAAATAACCATAGCACAATCCCTTACTTCCTAAAGAAGAAGAAATAAGTAGTGCTAAAATAAAAACGGTTGTTTGACATTGTGTTTTTCTAAAAAGTGATTATATGCAAATGTATAACTTATTTCAAACCAACCAAATAAAATATTTAATTTAATGTAACAAAAAAAGATTCCTTTGTTAAAACCGCTTTTTTTTATACAATTGACAAAAAAACAACCTCAACTCCTTGTGATTTATCAATTGCATAAGAGATTTTCACCATCCTTTTTTGGGTTTAAAGTTATTTAAGAGGACAAATTAGTCGAAAGCCATTTTTTGCCTTCAGAAATTCTCGTCACCACCATCGCCGAAACCAAATCGCCATTGGCATTAAGCAAAGTCGCTATCGGATCGACCAAAGTACCTATAATCATTGCGGCTGGTAAGCCTTGCTCCATCGGAAAACCATAAACCGTTATGGCTAGAATTTCTCCTATATAGCCTCCGTTTGGAATGCCGCCCTCAACCACCGAAACTATTATTGTAATTCCAATTGCCGTAAGCAAAGTAAAAGGGTCTGTAAAATCTTTTCCGAACATGGCAAAAAGAACTGCAATTTTAATGATAGATGACATGCTAGAACCGTCTTTATGCAAAGGCGCGCCTAGCGGTATAACCAAATTCCGAATGTGGCTCGGAATATTCATTTTTTCTGCTGCTTCTAGATTAGCCGGAATCGTGGCAATGCTGCTGCAGGTTCCCACTGCTGTCAAAGCGGGTGTAATATTGTTTCCCCAAAACACTTTCGTCCCTTTACTTCCTCCTGCCAACAAGGCATACAAACTAAAGAAAACCACAAAATAAAAAGAACAAACTCCGTAATAAAGCCCTAAAGGTTTGGCATATGCCCCAAACAATTGCGGACCAAAAACGCCAACTTGGTAGGCAAAATAAGCTCCTAAACCTATCGGTGCTGTTTTCATTATAATATGCAACAATTGTTTCATGACTTCGTTTCCCGAATCCAGAAATTTCACAAAATCCTTTCCTTTTTTGCCAGAGCGCAAAGCAGCAAAACCGATTAGAAAGGAAAACAAAATGAGCGCCAACATATTTTTTCGGGACAACAATTCGTAAAATTCATTTACGGTTAGCAACTGGGTAACTTGAGAACCCACACTACTTTCTTTGATAGATTCTAAAGGTATTTTTGAGATAATTATATCTTGATGAATCGGAAAAAGTAGCACCCCAATAATCATTAAAATCGCCGAAATAATAACCGTACTCAGAAATACTCCGATAACAATCCCAAACAACTTTCCGAGTTTTTCTGACTTTTGCAAATTAGATATTGAAGACGAAATAGTAAAGAAAACCAGAGGAATGATAGCAGTAAAAAGCAAGTTTAAAAAAATATCGCCCAAAGGCTTAATTATTTCTACTCCTTTTCCGTAAATCAATCCCAAAATACTGCCTACTGTTATTCCGCCAAGTAATAACAAAATGCTACTGTAATTTTTTAAGAAACTGCCTGATTTTGTGTCTTTCATAATACTTACTAGTTTATCGTAAATATATAAATCTAAAAGAACAAAAACGGCATTAAACAAAAAAAGCATCCGCCGCGGCGAATGCTTTTATAAAAACGAATACGATTAGGTACTAGAAATTTTTAGAAATTCCGATACTTGCTTGTTTTCCGAAATTGAAGTTGAAAGCATTTTCAGCTTTAGCCCCATTAACATCAGCTTTCATAGAATTGTACCCTAAACCTCCGATAGAGAAATTAAGACAAAATCCTTTTTTCAAGTCAACTCCGATTGCTGGAACAACATCAATGTAAAAACCATTAGATTTTACTTCTTCAACTTTTTTAGATTGCATTCCTACTCCAAAATCTCCAAACACAGAGAAAACACCTGCAAGAGGTTGAGAGTAACGCAAGAAAGCTCCTAATTTGAAGTTATTTACTTTCTTTTCAACGGTAATAGTAGTATTTCCTAATACAGTTGTTTCTGAATCTGTTGAATTACCAATAGTAGTTTGAAGACCCACAGTCACATTATCTGTAAATTGGTAACCTACCTTAGGAGCAAATTCGAATTTACTTGATTTTACATCACCTGTAGTAGTAGAAGTGTACCCAACATTTCCTGCTACAAGCACAGTTCCTTTTTGAGCGTTTGCAAAACTAACGATAGCCAATGCAGCAATAATAAATACTTTTTTCATTTTGTTTGGTTTTTAAATTTATACTGCCACGATTTCAAAAACTGTGCCATTAGAGGTTTTTTATGCTTTAATTCATCCTAATAATCGTATATTTTTGATTATTAGTAGATTATCATTTTTAAATTAACATGGCAGTTTTGCCAAAAAATTGTCATTTCTGTTTACTTTTGCATCAAATAAAAAAACATGTCAATAGAAGTAAATAATATCTCGAAAAGTTATGGTGCCCAAAAAGCATTAGATGCCATTTCGTTCTCTATAAACAAAGGGGAAATCGTAGGTTTTCTGGGACCAAACGGTGCTGGAAAATCAACTTTAATGAAAATATTGACCACCTATATAGCTTCCGATCAGGGTACCGCAATTGTAAATGGTCATGATGTAAATACCCAAGCCAAAGCCGTACAGCTTTCGATTGGCTATTTACCCGAACACAATCCGTTATATTTAGATTTGTATGTGAGGGAATATTTGGCTTTTAACGCCGATGTCTATAAAGTAGCAAAATCCCGAATCGAAGAAGTTATTCAACTGACAGGTTTATCTTCTGAAAGCCATAAAAAAATAGCGCAATTATCAAAAGGCTACCGCCAGCGTGTGGGATTGGCCAATGCCTTATTACACAATCCCGATGTACTAATACTAGATGAACCCACAACTGGTTTAGATCCAAACCAATTAATAGAAATCCGCAATGTGATCAAAAACGTGGGAAAAGACAAAACCGTTTTTCTGTCTACACACATTATGCAGGAAGTCGAAGCGATTTGCGACCGAGTGATTATTATTGATAAAGGAAAGATTGTAGCCGACAAAACGCTTGATAATCTAATTTCTGAAAACAAAGAACAAGTTATCGAAGTAGCATTTGATTATAAAATTGAAGAAGAAGCTATTGCTAAAATCGAAAATATTTCTTCCTACAAGAACACGCACGATATGACTTGGGAATTAACTTTTGCAACCGATAAAGACATGCGACCAGCAGTTTTTGATTTTGCGAATGCTAACGGATTGAAAACGTTGCAACTCAACCAGAAGAATAAGAATTTGGAAGCGGTGTTTAGGGAGATTACTAAATAGTTGACGGTGGTCCGTTTTTAGTATTCAGGCAGTTTACAGATAAAAAAAGCCCGTTTAAAATTGATTTAAAACGGGCTTTTTTTATGAATAGCGTTAAGATTTGCATACAAAAAACATACCCTGTCTATTTTTGCGATCAACCTTTATTTAAACTTACGGTCCTTTTCTTCAATTGACAAATCATTAATACTGGCATATCGTTTTTGCATTAGTCCATTTTCGTCAAATTCCCAATTTTCGTTTCCATACGCTCTAAACCAATTCCCTTCAATTGTTTGATATTCGTATTCAAACCGAACAGCAATACGGTTTTCAGTATGCGACCAATATTCCTTTTTCAACTTATAGTTTAACTCTTTTTCCCATTTTTTAGATAAAAAAGAGACTATAGCCTCACGTCCATTAACAAACACGTCACGATTTCTCCATTCGCTATTTACTGTATATGCCATTGAAACACGTTCTGGATTTTGACTGTTCCAAGCATCTTCTGCTAACTGAATTTTTTCTTTTGCCGTTTCAACCGTAAATGGGGGCAATGGTTGTTTCTGCTCCATTTTTATTTTATTAATGTTTGTACTATATTTTTTGCTCTTTCGACAAACCAGTTGTTTCGAAATAACTGGCTTTCGATAATAGCACTCTCAAAAAGCAGATAAATATGATCTGAGAGCAAGTCATTTTCCTTTCCCATACTATCTTTAAAAAAGTTTTGCAGTTCTTTTTTATGATTTTGGATTACTGATAAAATGTTCGAATTTTCTGCTGGAATTTCAGAAAGCATATTTAAAAAACTACACCCTCTGAAATTTTCTTTTTCATTCATATCATAGATAAAATCAAATGCACAAAGTGTTTTTTTCTCGGGTTCTTTTTCTAAATCTGTAAAAGATTTCAACTTGTCAAACCAATAATTGTGTCTGATATTCAAATATTCAATTGCCAATTCTTCTTTTGATTTGAAATGCTGGTAAAGACTTGATTTTGCAACAGCTGCTTCATCAATAATCTGATTAATTCCCGTTGAATTATAACCCTGAGTATGAAATAACCTAAATGCTACTTCTAAAATTCTTTGCCTTGGTTGAATTGAATTATGTTTCATAGGACAAAGATATAATAAATTTAAAAAGAACAGACTTGTCTGTATGTTTTTTTTTAAACATTTCCCAATCAGATTATCCGTTGTGACTTGAAGACTTTACAACTCAACCAGAAGAATAAGAATTTGGAAGCGATGTTTAGGTAGATTACAAAATAGTTGGGAGTAGTCAGTTTTTTAGTGGTCTGTCTCGGTTTACAGATAAAAAAAGAAAATCCGTTCAAAAAAAAAGATAGGTTTCAATTAAACAATCAAATCCCTGAAATTTTTTTTATGAATTAATTTGACATCCGTATTGTAAGCTTCTTTGAATTTTTCAAGTTTTTTAATCTTTGCCTTTTCGCTCCATTTTATTTCAAAAGCAGTAACAGTTTCATTATCGACTTCAACGTAATCAATTTCCTGTTGTGTCGTTGTTCTCCAGAAATAACTTTTAGCAAAAGGGTTTTCATAATTATTTTTCTTCATTTTTTCAGAAATAATGAAATTCTCCCACAAATCTCCTTTGTCATTTCGCATTTCAATAGTATTGAAATTATTTATGATTGCATTGCGAACTCCATTGTCCCAAAAATATATTTTCTTGGCAAACTTGAGTTCGTTTCTCAAATTTTTACTGTAGCCATTGAGTGTAAAAATCACAAACCCTTTTTCAAGAATCTGAATGTAATTGGCGATGGTGTTTTTATCGACATTCAACAATTGAGCCAACTCATTAAAAGAAACCTCACTTCCCATTTGAAAGGCGAGTGCTTTTAATAAATTTTCCAAAACTTCAGGCTTTTTTATATTCGAAAATGACAATAAATCCTTATACAAATAGCTATCAATAAGCTGTTTCAACCTTTCTTTTTCCTCCGAAGGATGCGTTATTATTTCTGGATACATGCCATAAACCAATCTCAAATCTAACTGTTGCAAACTTTTAACGTAGCCTACCGTGTTTTCTAATTCTTTCCAGGTAATTGGAAACATAACATATTCCCATTTTCTACCCGTAAGGGATTCACTTGTTTTATTTTTTATTTCAAATGCCGATGAGCCACTTAATACCAATTGTATCTCTTTGAACTGATCTACAATTATTTTTGACGTAAGTCCAATATTGTCAATCCTTTGCATCTCATCTATAAAAACAATTTTATAATTTCCAATAATGTTTTTTATTTCTTCTGTCGAAGGATTATTAAGTAATTCTCTTGTAACTGGGTCATCTCCATCTAAAAAAAGCACACTTTCGTAAGAAGACAGTAATTCATTCAACAAGGTTGTTTTTCCAATTTGTCTTGCTCCAATTACTATAATTGCTTTATTTTTAAATAATCTATCCGCTATTTTTTCCTTTAAAAATCTCTTGATTTCCATTCGTTTTTCTTGCTAAGATACATAATTTTAAATTCAATTCACCAAAACACATTGAATTTAGTGATTTTAAATCACTAAATTTAATCTATTTCAGTGAATTGACTTCCCTAAAATAGATTAAATTTAGTGAATTGGATTAACCTAAATAGATTGTTGAAGTAAAAAAATCCGGAATTAACATCCAATGTCGTTTCCTTAATATATTGGTTCTACCCTCAACTGTGTGGGTAAAAAAATTAACCACACTTCAACTTGTCTCAGTGCGAGAATAAGGAAATGTAAGATAATATAAGGTTTTACTATTTTTACTTACTTATATGTCCTTCTATTTCTTATACCTGCACTGAAACAAGTCGAAGTGTGGTTAAAAAAAAGACTATATGTTTTATGATATAGACGTTCGAAAATAGTAATACCCACACAATTCGGGGTAGAACCAATATATTAATAGTTAGCAGTGATTTTGTCAAGTCTTAAGGAAACTACATTACTTTAATATTTTTAAAATTTGTGTAAATCAGTTCAATCTGTCAAATCTGTGTTCCAAAACTCTGCAAAAATCGACAACTCCAGCTTGAATGGGTTTCCAGTAATCAGCCTGTAAAGCTTCGACAATAATAGCATAAGCAATGGTTTTGACTACATCGGTAGAAATTCCTATAATAAATGGTTTCATAATTAATAGCACACGGATAACACAGATTAAACTGATAATCAATGATTTTAAATTTTATGATAATTTCATCCGGTTTTCGACTGCGCTCGACTTGACGAAAGTCTTAAGGAAACGACATTGAATTAACATCTCATTTTTACCATTACTCAATCCCCAACTCCAAAGCACTCTCCTTCATTTCGGCAATGGCAATTTTAATATCGTTTTCGTTCGTTCTCCAATTGACAAACGAAGCTCGGATTCCTTTGCGGTTTTGATAGACTGTTGGCGTCATGAACACTTTTCCTTTATCGTTGAGATGCGTTAGAAACAAATTTACTTTTTCTTGATTGTGGTCTCCCGCCAAAGTAAAACAAACGTTGTTGAGACGAGTGGGCGCTAATAATTCGAAGTTTTTATCTTGAGTAATGAAAGCTTCAAATTGCAATGCCGTCGCAACGCTATTTTCTACAATGTCTTGAAATCCTTGCTTCCCATATGCCAATAATGAAAACCAAACGGGCAATGCTTTTAAACGTCTTGAATTCTCAGGCAAGAAATTCAAGTAACTAAAATTTTCTAATGGATCTCCCAAATACGGCGCGTTCGAGTTTTGAAAAGTTTCGATTTGAAGGTTTATGTATTTTTCTTTTATTAGATAAAAAGCACTTTCATAAGGAACATTGAGCCATTTATGACAATCGACGGTGATACTGTCTGCATTTTCCCAACCGTTAACAAGCGATTTATATTTTGGGGAACAAGAAGCAAAACCTCCAAAAGCTGCATCAATATGCCACCAAAAGTTGTATTTTTCTTTGAGTTTATTTATCGCATCGAAATCGTCAAAATCGGCAGTATTGACTGTTCCTGCACTTGAGATTAAAATAAAAGGCTGACCGTTTATGTTTTTTATGTTTTGTTCTAAATCGGCTATATCAATAGCTTCACGATTTCCTTCGATAGTTTTTATTTTGATAAAATTCTGACTTCCAATTCCTAACATCGCCAAACATTTTACTGACGAAGAATGTGGCGTAGCAGTAAGGATGTTTATAGCTGCTGAAATTCCGTTTTTGGCAAAATCTTTATCCCGCTGTTTCCCGAACCATTGTCGAGCCACCGCCAAACAGGTGAAATTTGACATCGTAGCACCCGTTACAAATCCGCCCAAGAATGATTTTGGCAAGTTGAATAATTGCAATAATAAATGAATGGTTTCTATTTCTATCAAAGCCGAAACACCTCCTTGCGCTTTTGTCGATTGTGTATTTGGGTCGTAAATCGTCGTTAACCAATCTCCAACTATAGCAGCAGGAGTTGCTCCTCCCGTAACAAAACCCCAATATCTTGATCCCGCTTGCGAAACCATCAAAGGTGCCAATCGTTGGTTAAATTCTTCCAAAGCAGTCAATGCTCCCAAACCAGAATCGTTTAGATTTCTATTGGTAGTTATCGTGTTTTGGGTAGAAGTAGGAATGGAATTAATGGTATTGAGAAAATCAATTCCTTGTTGTTTTACTTGTTCAAGGATGTTTTCAATTTCGTTTAGGTCTTGTTGAAGTGTTGGGTTCATTTGTCCTATTTGGTTTGTTTGGTTAAAACTAGAAGACCTAACAGGTTTTTGAAATCTGTTAGGTCAATACTATACAAAAAACTTGTGCTAGTGTGATTGCTTCGTTCCGATAACTATCGGAACTCGCAATGACATTAAAAGACTTGACTGGCTATTTGTCTGATATTCTCGGATTTTCCCATAGAATAATAATGCAAAACAGGAACTCCTGCCGCTTTCAATTCTAATGATTGCTGAATCGCCCATTCGATACCTACTTGACGAATTTCGGCATTGTTCTTGCATTTATCGACTGCGTGTATCAAATCCTCAGGCAAATCAATACGGAATATTTGAGGCAATATTTGCAAATGCTTTTGTACCGCAATAGGTTTGATTCCTGGAATAATCGGAACGGTAATTCCCATTTCTCGGGCTTTGGCAACAAACTCAAAGTATTTAGCATTGTCAAAAAACATTTGAGTAACCACATAATCCGCTCCGGCCTCAACTTTTTCTTTCAGCCTTTTTAAATCCGAAATTAACGAAGGAGATTCCAGATGTTTCTCTGGATAACCCGCAACACCAATACAGAAATCAGCTTTGTTGTCAACATCCATTACGTCGTGTAAATACTTTCCGCAATTCAATTGGTTGATTTGAGCTACCAAATCAACTGCAAAATTATTTCCTCCCATTTTCGGAACAAAAGACTGCTCGTCCTTCATGGCATCGCCACGAAGCGCCATCACGTTATTGATTCCTAGATAATGACAATCGACCAACATGTATTCTGTTTCCTCTTTGGTAAAACCTCCGCAAAGCAAGTGTGGTACGGTATCTACGTTGTATTTGTGTTTGATAGAAGCACAAATACCCAAGGTTCCTGGACGCATTCTAGTTAGCTTTTTATCCAATAATCCGTTGCCTTTATCGACATAAATATATTCTTCTCTCGAAGTGGTTACATCGATAAAAGGCGGTTTAAACTCAACCAAGGGGTCGATATTATCGTATAATTCCTGAATGCTTTTCCCTTTTTTGGGCGGAATAATTTCGAAAGAGAATAAGGTTTCTCCTTTGGCATTTTCTATATGTTCTGTTACTTTCATTTTTTTAGTTTGTTGTTTATGGTTTGTTGTTGTTCGTTCTGGTTGCTAAACCATAAACTAAAAACCAACAACCATAAACTGTTCTTAATCTGCTATATTCGGATTCAACCATTTCATGGCTTTATCGGTCGAAATACTTCTTCGTTTGGCGTAATCAATCACTTGGTCTTCTTTTATTTTCCCAAGACCAAAATACTTGCTCTCGGGGTTTCCAAAATAATAACCCGAAACTGAAGAAGCGGGCCACATTGCCATACTTTCGGTCAAGGTCACTCCAATTTCTTGCTCTACATTTAATAATTTCCAAATGGTTGGTTTTTCCAAATGGTCTGGACAAGCTGGGTAACCTGGAGCTGGTCGAATTCCTTTGTACTCTTCGGCAATCATTGCTTCGGTGCTTATATTTTCATCAGACGAATAGCCCCAAATTTCTTTACGTACTTTTTCATGAAGGTATTCGGCGAATGCTTCTGCAAATCGGTCAGCCAAAGCTTTGACCATAATCGAATTGTAATCGTCTAAATCCTTTTCGAATTCCGCCGCCCATTCATCAACACCAAAACCAGTGGTTACACAAAACGCTCCCATATAATCGACTTTCCCGCTCTCTTTTGGAGCAATAAAGTCCGATAGTGCAATATTTGGCGCTCCTTTGGTTTTTTGTGATTGCTGGCGCAAAGTCAAGAAAGTCTGCAGCGGTTTTCCGTTTTCGTCCGTTAATTCAATATCATCATCGTTGATAGTGTTAGCAGGAAAAATTCCGTAAATTCCTTTAGCTTGTAATTTTTTTTCTTTTAAAATAATGGCTAACATTTCCTGTGCATCTGCAAAAACAGAAGTCGCTTGTTCCCCCACTACTTCATCAGTCAAAATTGCTGGATATTTTCCAAACAATTCCCAGATCCTGAAAAACGGAGTCCAGTCAATATACGGAACCAAAACATCCAAATCGACTTCAATAACTTGTTCGCCAATTATATTTGGTTTTACAGGAGTAAAATTCTCCCAATCCAATTGCAATTTATTTTTACGAGCTTGCTCAATGGTCAAGAAATTCTTGTCGCGTGAACGATTCAAAAACGTCTCTCTAAACGCATCATACTCGGCTCGAATATCACTGGCATATATTTTTCTATCCTTGTTTAATAAACTTCCAGCCACAGTAACGGCTCTCGAAGCATCGTTTACGTGAATTACGGTTTCTCTATATTGAGGTGCAATTTTCACGGCTGTATGCGCTCTAGAAGTCGTTGCTCCACCAATCATTACTGGGATTTTCAACCCTCGTTTATCCAATTCCTTGGCGAGATACACCATTTCGTCCAGTGACGGCGTGATCAATCCGCTCAATCCAATAATGTCCACATTGTGTTCTATTGCGGCTGCAATAATTTTTTCGGGAGGCACCATCACGCCCAAGTCAACAATCTCATAATTATTACAGGCAAGCACAACGCTTACAATGTTTTTACCAATATCGTGTACATCTCCTTTTACGGTTGCCATCAGGATTTTACCATTCCCTTGTTTGTCACCAGCTTGTTTGCTGGCTTCGATATAAGGCAACAAATACGCCACGGCTTTTTTCATAACCCTTGCCGATTTTACCACCTGCGGCAAAAACATTTTTCCCGAACCAAACAAATCTCCTACCACATTCATTCCCGTCATCAAGTTGATTTCGATAACTTCTATCGGTTTTGTGGCTGCCAATCGGGCTTCCTCGACATCAATTTCTATAAAGGCATCTACTCCTTTTACTAGAGAATGTGTTATTCTTTCTTGAACTGTTCCCGAACGCCATTCCTGAACTGCTTTCTCCGTATTTTTTACATCACCTTTTACATTTTCGGCAAAATCCAATAAGCGTTCTGTAGCATCGTCCCGTCTGTCTAAGATTACATCTTCTACGTGTTCCAACAAATCTTTTGGAATTTCATCATAAATAGACAACATCTCTGGGTTTACAATTCCCATTGTCATTCCGTTTTGAATGGCGTGATACAAGAAAACCGAGTGCATCGCTTCCCTCACCGTGTCATTCCCTCTAAACGAAAACGAAACATTACTCACCCCTCCGCTTATGTGTGCGTGTGGCAAATTTTCGCGAACCCATTTGGTTCCCCTAAAGAAATCCAAAGCATTCAAGCGGTGTTCCTCCATACCAGTCGCTACGGGGAATATATTCAAATCGAAAATAATATCCTGCGGTGGAAAACCCACTTTATGGACCAAAATATCATACGAACGTTGGCAAATCTCCACTCTTCGGTCGTAATTATCGGCTTGCCCAACCTCATCAAAAGCCATAATAATTGCGGCAGCACCATAGCGCTTAATCAACTTAGCGTGATGAATAAATTGTTCTTCGCCTTCTTTTAATGAAATGGAGTTGACCACACATTTACCCTGCACGACTTTCAAACCTGCCTCGATGATATCCCATTTCGAGCTATCGATCATGATGGGTACACGAGAAATATCGGGTTCGGCAGCGATTAAATTTAGGAATTTAGTCATGGCATATTCGCCATCCAGCATCCCCTCATCCATATTAATATCGATGATTTGCGCCCCGCCTTCTACTTGCTCTTTGGCAATACTCAATGCTTCTTCGTATTTTTCTTCCTTGATTAACCGAAGGAATTTCCTAGAACCTGTTACATTCGTTCGTTCCCCAATGTTTACGAATACACTCTTGGGCGTAATGATTAAAGGTTCTAATCCCGATAATACTAGGTTTCTTCTTTTCTCTGCGTGTGCCATTTTTTTATTTTTTAACCCTTCTCTATTTCAAAAATAGTTCAGGTTTATTCTTTTACTTTTCAGATTTAACAATTACAATCTCTTTATACTGTTTATAAAAAAAATTATTCATAATGATTTAACAATGATTTCACTTCATAAAATTGCCTTTCTAATTCATTCTCTATTTTCAATAAAAACAGATAATGAGACCAACTGATAGGCAATAATAGGGTTGTATCATTGTTCTGCGTAGAAATCCTCAAAGCATTTGAGGATTTTAAAAAAACATCAGAATTCCTCAACTCGTTTGAGGAAATTGAATATACGCTGTAAAAAACCCGCATTCTTTCTAGATTTTGTACTGAGAATCCTTTTTTAAATTTTTGCTTCAAATCCGTAGAAATCGTTTCTAATAATTGCGTTCCATATTCTGCCCTTTTCTCACCATTCTGTAATTCTTCGACAATCATTTTCCCAATTTGAAAATAAGTAAAAACCATAGCACTATTAGCCACTTTGGCCACTTGTAGTCTTGCTTGCTCAACAAGTGCTGCTATCTTTTCACTTAATTCTTTCATTGTTTTATCCTTAAAAAATTATTCCAAAAGTTTTTTTACACTATTGGAACTGACTATTTTTTTCCTGTTTTCTCTTCAATTTCTTTGCGTGTATTTCCAGCAATTGTTCCGCCTTGTTTAGCAATCGTTTTATTTTGCTGAAAAGTAACAGGCTTTTTTTCTTTGCTTATTTCGGTTGTGGTTGCTTCGGCTAGCATATTCAAAACCAACTCCAAATTGGACATATTATCCCGAAGATTTTCTTTTTTCAACTCTTTTAAATCCTTGTATTCCTTAACCGAAAGTCCACTCCAAGCTTTGGTAATTTCATCCGTAAGAATTGCAAATTTTTCACGCGTTTTCTATTTCTTTTTTGGAGTTCAAGAATTCCGTTTCTCTCCATTTCCTGTCCTTTTTTTACTCCTCTTATTTCCCATTCGTCTGTAAGGTCTTTACGAACTTCAATGCTTTTCAATCGTTGGTTGACCCATTCTTTAGAATATCCTTTCTTGAGATAGGTTTCCATCAATCTATCGATTCCTATTTCGGGGTCAGCTATTTCGTCCAGTCTTTCGCTTCCTACTTTGGCTAACCAAAGTTTAAAAGGCTCTGCATTTGGAGAGGGTCCGGATTGGATTAAACGGAAAAGTTGCTCGGCATCAGCGACATCTGTCTTATAATATTTACCATCCGAAGAAAGCATTTTCAGTTGGTTACAATCTGTAACCAACTGACTTCCTTCTTTCTTTAAACGGTTTTTTAGTACCTTCCAATAGTTATTAGGATTTGGACTATCAGATAATATTCCCACCACATCCACAATAGAAAAATACCATTTTTCTTTGCTATCGTCCCATACAGAACGTACGTTTTTTTGTTCGAATAGTTTTACTGCGGCTGTTTTGGTCATATTGCTTTTATATTATTTCATTAACCTCATTTTGGGCGTGACCACAAGGGTCGGGCTATTCGTTCCCGCTTTTTTTTATTCGGTGCCTTCGACAAGCTCAGGCATCGAATAAAAAAAGAGCTCCACTGCTATCCCTCACGCAAAAGTGCTACTCAACACCTCTATATTTATATCCACTTTATTTTTCTTCATTACAACAATGACTTCAACGCTTCTGTATCTGGTAAAATATTTTTATACGCCTCTGGCAAATCATTATAGGTTTTATACGTTACCACACCCATTGGTTTTGAGGTGTCCCTAAATGCAAATTCTACTATTTTATTATTCTTTTCTTTGCAAAGAATAATTCCAATAGACGGATTCTCGTGTGGTTGTTTTACCATTTCATCGAGTGCCGAAAGATATAAATTCATTTTCCCCACATACTCGGCTTTGAACTTTCCTTTCTTCAATTCAATAGCCACCAAACTTTGAATTTTTCTGTTATAAAACAATAAATCAATAAAATACTCTTCGTCTTCGATTAGCAATCGGTGTTGATTCCCGATAAAGCTAAATTCAGACCCCAAAGCCATTATGAATTTCTTGATGTTTTGCACAATTGCATTTTCTAAAACACGTTCGTTTGGCTCTTCATCGGCATCTTCAATATTTATAAAATCCAAAAGCATCTCGTCTTTAAAAGCCATTAACGCTTTTTGTCGAAAACTGTTTTCAGACAAAGTCGTTTGAAAATTATGTACTAATTTACCTTGACGTTGATACAAATCCGACTTTAAATGGTGTTTTAAAGTTTCAAAACTCCAAAACTCGGTTGCAACTTTTTGTATATAAAAAACACGTTCTTCAAGAACATCTGCCGCTCGAATAATGAGCCGCTGTTGTGTAAATGGAACTTTTAAAAACAACTCTACTAATTCATTTTCTAATTCAGCAGTTGGCAACTGCTGAATTAGAAAATTAGTTTTTAAATCGTCAGTTGGCAACTGCCGATTTGAGTTTTTCAATTCGGCAGTTGCCAACTGCTGATTTAAGTCTTCTTCCGAAAAATGAAAAAGAGGTGCTTTTTGGTCTATCAAAAAAGGCTGCATAAATTCCCACTCTTCATAAAAAATACGCATATTTCTAATGTTCGTTGCCGAAAAACCTCTTAACCCGCGAAGCTCTTGTTG
>JAYVGE010000225.1:0-3749 GCA_043772515.1 Flavobacterium sp.
TAAAAAAAAGCAACGGGAAGTAAAAGGGTGCAGTTGAAAAAGGATAGGCAGGATAAGCAAAAAATGAGATAAACATTTTTTATTTTGTTTTGGTTAGAAAAAACGGATTTAAGTGGCTGTTTGGGCGCAAAATAATCTTATGTATTCGCTGTTTTGCTTTAATTTGGTTTGAAGTTTTCCGAAAGTTTAATTTGAAAAAAAACAACAAATGTTTTAGGCGAAATTTGGTTATCCTGCTTATCCACTCCAAACAATAAAAAAGAATGCAAATAAGTGGTCAGTGGTCAGTTTTTAGTATTCAGTTGTTTGAGATACTAAATAAACAAAGTGGAAGGTTTTAATTTCCACTTTGTTGTTTGGTTTTTTAGCCATATATTAAAAAGATAAGTACCCCTTTTTAAAATGCCTTTTCATCTTGAACTTCTTTATTTTTAATATCTACTTCTTCATAGCTTAACTCCTTGACTGCGTAAACATAGCCCGTTTTTTTGCTTATCTTTATGAAGCTGTGTTTTTTAAGTGCTTTTCCAAGTTTGTTGATTGTTCCATCAGTTAAGTTTAATTTTGTTCGTTCTGCCAATTTTGCTGCTATTTGTGAGGCATTTAAAAACAGTGTTGCCTTTTCTTTGTCGATTGGTTCAAACCAAGTTAATAGCAATTCTTCTTCAGGACTATGTAGTTGGTATTTTTCATTATTTTGAGTAATTGATTTTATTTCTTCCTGGTCAAACCAAAACCTAAAACCACTTTTAAAAAGAAACAAAGCTTGTGAAAATGCAAGGTTAATATCAACACCGTGTTGGTATTGTATGCCTTCCAACTCAAAACAAAGAAATCTTCGACTTCCCGTACTGTCATTCAGAAACTGGGCTGTGTTAACACTTCCTGCAAACGATGCCCGACGGGGCATTGTTTCGTTGTTGTGTCCGTAGGCTTTTCGCATTCTGATTTGTGTTTTTGTGATGATTTCTTTGAGTGATCCAATTTCGGAACGGTTAAGATTTTCTAATTCGTCCAAATTAATTAACATACATTCCGCCAGTTGTACCAATGTATCTTTATTGTTTGGGTTTATGGTTCCGGAAAAAAGATATTCTTTTAATTGTTTGGGGACCAATTTTTCAACCCAGGTTGTTTTGCCCAATCCTTGTTTGCCACTGAATACGATTACGGTGTGATTGATTACTTTATCATCCAACACACAACCGACCATCGCTACCAACCACTTTTTGAAACATTGCTGCCATAAATCTTGTTTTGTTGTGGTTATTGTGTTGGCTAATTGCGTGATGTAATCTTCTTTTTCATTGTATTTGGGTAAATTTTCGAAATAATCTTCGAAAGGATTGAAGAGTTGACAGAAATCAGAATACAATAGATTTCGTAATGATGAAAGGTTTGTTTTTATTCTTGCTTTTAGACATTCCCGAAGCATTGAATTTTCAATAAAATCGTTCATCACGTTCCATTTCTTTTTTCCGAAATATTGAAACTCTAATTTGCCTGATACTATGTTATGACGAAAAATATATTTTCCCGATAAAAAGTTTTCGAGTTTGTCAATTTGTGTAATTCTCGGTTTCTCATCGTCCTCGTCATCTTCATCGTTCGAATTCTTATTATTTTGTTTTTTTTGATTTTCATTTTTGTTGGTTTTATTATCGTTTTTTTCCAAACTCTTGAATATTGCCGTAGGCACTATTTACGGCTTGGATTACTTCTTTATCATCAAAATTAAAATCGGTTTGAATGAAACTTAAAGCGGCTTCCATCGGTACCGCTTTTCGGTTCATATTACACGCTAATTGATGGACAAAAACATTCCGGCTACCATTCACATATTGCACTTTTTTTTCAGTGAATTTTATGCAGTGGTTGTAAATGGCGTCATAATTATCAACTGTTAATGGTGAATTATTAATGTCTGATTGTGGAATAACATCTTGAATTCCCTCGACTGCGTTCGGGATGACAGGTTGAAATATTTCAACTTCACTCAATGTGGTAAATACAGTTGCATTTTCATTGAGATATAGATTTTCATCAAAAGAGTAAAAACATAATCGGGTTAAATCCTTTCCTGATTTATCTATTTCCAGTTTTAAAATACTCTCATAATGCGCTTGAACCAATAGAAAAGCTTCCTTGTGATTGGCTTTATCAGAATTTATTTTTACTAAAATTTTTAAACCGTTTCCTGATGGACTGATGAAACTGGCATAAGTGAATTCACTTTGATTGGTCAAATGCGAAGCATTTTGCAAATCGGCAGCACTTAATTTGTCAATGTCTAAAATGATACATTTCGAATATTCCGCCAAGTATTCCAGTTTACGACCTCCAACAAATTTAGCTGAAGGTGTAAATGCAGGAAGTGATTTTTTGGCTTTATCATAGGCTTCTTGTTTTTTTTCTAACAGTGATTTTCGTAAGTAAACAATTGAATGCTTGTACTTTCCAGTTTTTATTTCTTCTAAAATTGTTGAAATTGATTTGTGTTCTACAACCTCATTGAAGTTCTTGAATATTGTTACCATTGTTTACGTTTTAAAATTGATTTTCAAGATTAGAAGTTTACCTTTTGTGACTGGCTTGCAATCACAACTCTCGCAGGTTCCGTTACACTCCTTCATTTTATCTTCATTTGAAAGATTTGTTGTAGTGCTCTGTTAATAATTTTTCAACGTCTGACAATTTATAGTAGATTTTGTTCCCGACTTGACTAAATGAAATTTTGCCTTCGTCTCTCCAGGTTTGTGCGGTACGTTTTGAAATTTTCATCAGTAAAAGAAATTCTTGATTGTCAAGAAATGTTTCTTTTTTCGGGTCAGCCTTGATTGAGATTTGAGATTGAATAGTGTCTAATTTGCTCATTAAATCTGTGAACTGGTCTTTTGTGAAGATAATTGCATCCATTTTTAAAGTTTTTTAAATGTTATGGTGCAAATGGAAGAAATTAAAAAAAGTCCGATTAGACTTATTTGGTCTTATTGGACTAAAAAGTTTGTTAGGCCTTATGAATATTGGGAAGTTGAAATGTTAATTTTAGAGAAAATCGGACTAGAGTTTTATTTTCCAATCATTATTTGGGTTCTTGTCGGTTCTTGTTGGCGATAAATAGGTTTGAATTGTAAGCATTGAAAGCTCATTCCCATTTTCATCTACATAACTAGCACAAATGAATTTAGCAATATCTTTTATTTTGTATTGAATATAAGGCTTTCCGTTTGGTTTTACATTATTCATCATTTGCTTGTAAACATCTGTCAAAATATTAATTGGTCCATTTAATTGGATTTTTATTAATGGTATTGGGTTTGAGTTTAAACTTGACACAATTTCTTGTTGCTCTTTCTCAAACTCGGTTCTCATTTTACGTATGGTTTGCAGCTTTTCTATTAATTGGCTGCATTGAAAATCGTAATCTAGCAGCTTGCTGTTTTTGGAAATAATGTCTGCTTGTTTGTATTCGAATATTTCTTCTGTCAAATGCATTATCTTTTCATTGAAGCCTTCAAGGGTTTCAATATGCTCTTTCACTTCACAAAACGAGAAATGTCTATCTTCAGCATCCGCATTGATTAATCTTTTTGGGGTTTTTAGTTTGGATTCGTCTATGCCCGAAGATTGCACTTCGCTTCGCTTTTTCTCAATAATACCAAACGCAATTACAATATAGTCTGACTTTTTTCTCCTCACCTCAGGTTTTCTCTTTTCGATAGAGGAGGGATTGGGTTGTATTATAATTA
>JAYVGE010000226.1:0-3741 GCA_043772515.1 Flavobacterium sp.
CAATTTACACGAATAATTACTTTTTGAATTACACAAATCTTCATAATTCGTGAAATTTAATTTTTTAAAATTTGTGCTAATTCGTGTAATTCGTGTCGATAAAAGGCGTTTGCCCTGTATAAAACAGCCTTACAAATGTAAAAATTAATACTTTGTAATGGCTGTTTTTTTATACGTTAGGCAACTATCATACTTCCTTTAAATACAAATTCTGCTGGTCCTGTTAGGAAAACAGAGGTGAAATTCCCATCATTTACATCAAAAGAAACGACTAGTTTTCCGCCTTCGACATTCAAATTTATATTGGTGGCCGTTGTCATTCCTGTTGCATGCATAGCGATGGCTACGGCAGTTGCTCCGGTTCCGCAAGCCAATGTTTCGTCTTCGACACCACGCTCATAAGTACGAAGCGAAAAAGTAGTTTCGTCTATTTTTTTTACAAAATTGATATTGCTTCCTTCTTTTCTGTACAAATCTCCATAGCGTATCGCAGCACCGTTTTCTTTTACATTATACTGTTCTAAATTCTCGACCAATTGCACATGATGAGGAGAACCCGTGTTTAAGAACGAATATTCGGGTGACCTTTTTATAGTATCGACATCGATCATTTGCAAAGAAACCAAAGCATCTTTGTTGACTGTTGCATGATGTAATCCGTCGGTTGCAATAAAAGTAGTCGTATTCTCGATAACGTGTAACTCTTTGGCAAAAGCCACCAAACACCTACCCCCGTTGCCACACATAGAACTCTGATTCCCGTCAGAATTATAATACACCATTCTAAAATCGGTTTCTGCATCTTTTTCTAATAAAATCAGTCCGTCTGCTCCTATTCCGAAACGTCTGTCGCACAAATGAGCGATTAATTGTATGTTTTCTTTCGGAAAATTTTCAGTACGATTATCAATCATTACAAAATCGTTTCCTGTTCCTTGATATTTATAAAAATCTATTTGCATGCTACTTAAGTTTGAGTGGCACAAAAATACGAACTATAAATTATTAAATTAATGTTAATCATTGTTAAAGAGCGTTAAACTGTTTTATAATGTAATTTTAATAAATAATTTTACAAAGAATAACTTAAAAAATTATGCTTTTATGAAATGCTCATAATCAAAATTCGAAGCAAACACGAATGAAGATATCGGTTAATTTCTTATTACAATAAAAACCAAATATTTACTACATATGAAACGATTCTCAAATCTATTTTTGGTGTCATTGTTGAGCGGTGTCACCACCCTTGGTGCTTACAAACTAGTATTCGAAACCGATGGCTCTTTTTTTAAAAACAAAAAATCAATAACAACCTTAGCTCCAGAATCTTATAAAAGAACCGTAGGATTGACTGCCGATGCTGTCGATTTTACCGATGCTGCAGACAAAACCATTCATACGGTAGTGCATGTAAAGAATGTATCCCGTAAAACAATTTCAAATCCGATGTTGGACTATTTTTACGGATACGGCGGACAACAATTGCAAGAGCAAGTCGGTACGGGCTCGGGCGTTATTATTTCGGAAGACGGTTATATTGTAACCAACAATCACGTAATAAAAGACGCAACCGAAATTGAAATTACCCTGAACAACAAGAAATCATACACGGCAAAACTCATCGGAACAGATTCTAAAATGGATATTGCTTTACTCAAAATAAATGCTGATGAAAAACTACCTTATAGTGCTTTTGGAAATTCGGATGCAGTAAAAGTAGGCGAATGGGTCCTTGCGGTAGGAAATCCGTACAACTTAACTTCGACCGTAACTGCTGGAATCGTATCGGCAAAAGCACGAAATCTAGATACCAAAGGTATTCAATCTTTTATACAAACCGATGCTGCGGTAAACCCTGGTAATAGTGGTGGCGCATTAGTAAATACTCGAGGAGAATTAATTGGCATTAACACCATGATTTCGTCTATGACTGGTTCTTATGTTGGCTATTCGTTTGCAATTCCTTCGAATAATGCCCGAAAAATAATCGATGATTTAATAGAATTTGGCAATGTACAAAGAGGAATTCTAGGTGTCGAAGGAGGAGAACTCAATGCTATGGCATCCAAAGAACTAAAAATTTCTCAAACCGAAGGATTTTATATCAATAAAGTGACCCACAAATCGGGTGCCGAAAAAGCAGGTCTTACCAAAGGAGATATTATCATAAAATTAGACACTCAGAGAATAGCCACTTATGCTGACCTTTCGGGTTACATCAATACCAAAAGACCCAATGATAAAGTTCAGGTTACCTATATTAGAGAAGGTGCAACCAAAAGCGTTTTGGTAACGCTGAGCGAGAATTCGTTTTACAGTACCGAATTCAAAGGGATCGAGTTAGAAAACATTGATGCCAATGACAAGAAGAAATTTCGCATAGATTCTGGCGTAAAAATTAAAACTATTACCAATGAAAATTTGCTACAATATAACGAAGAACTTAAAGGCACCATTATTTTGAGTATCGACAATGTAAAAGTAAAGGACATAACAACCGTTTCTAAAATTTTGAATGAAAAAGGAGAAAACCAAGCCTACCGTATAGAAATAATTACTAAAAATGGAGAAATCATTCGAATTATTATTTAAATTTTATAACTCTCTACAACTAATACCAATAAGATCATTACACGAATTATTAAATAAATGTAAAAATTGTATCAAGAAAAAATCAAAGATGGTCCACTTAACGGATAGTCATATTATTTTTTTATAGCAACCAAAGCCATCTTACAAAAATAAGATGGCTTTTTTATTTTAAAAATAAATCACAAAACAGGTTACGAAATCGATTGAAATGGGTACTTTTGCACCAAATTTTAAAAAAGAACTCATTTATTTTATAAATTTTCAACATGAACAACACAGCTTTATACGACAAAGAAATTTCATTTCAAGCCGACAGACGACGTGCGGGAGTAGAATTGATCAAAATTATTAGTGATTTATGGTACGACAAATCCATCGAATTGGTTCTCTTTAGAAATCAATTGATTGACAAAAACGTAAGTGACATCATCAACCTACACGAGTATGCAGGCGAATTTGTTGGAAAACCAATTTCTATTTTCGACACCGTTGCAATTGCAAATGCGATTGTTGCAATGGATCTACCTCCGTCAAAATTGGATATTGGAAAATTGACTTATGAGTTTAAATTAGAGGACAAAAACGCAGATAATGTAAATGCGTTTGTGATCGACCGATTAAAAAACGCCAAAAACACAGAAGAAATTCAACCAAAAGACGTTGTTCTCTATGGTTTTGGAAGAATTGGACGTTTGCTTGCCAGAGAATTAATGTCTAAAACAGGTAAAGGAGATCAAATGCGTTTGAGAGCCATTGTTACTCGTGACAAAAACGATGCTTCGAGCTTAGAAAAAAGAGCTTCCTTGTTGCGTTACGATTCTATTCATGGTGATTTTCAAGGTTCTGTTGTTGCCGATGTAGAAAACAATGCCTTGATTATCAACGGAACAACAGTACACGTTATCACTGCAAATAGTCCAGAAGAAATAGATTACACCCTTTACAAAATAAATAACGCCCTCGTAATCGACAACACAGGTGCTTTTACAACCCAAGAAGCATTGAGTCGACACTTAACTTCAAAAGGAGTAGACAAAGTATTATTGACCGCTCCAGGTAAGGGAGTTCCTAATATCGTTTATGGAGTAAACCATAGTGAATACAACCCAGACGAAGTAAATATATTCTCGGCTGCATCTTGTACCA
>JAYVGE010000227.1:0-3732 GCA_043772515.1 Flavobacterium sp.
CTAATTATAATACAACCCAATCCCTCCTCTATCGAAAAGAGAAAACCTGAGGTGAGGAGAAAAAAGTCAGACTATATTGTAATTGCGTTTGGTATAATAATACCGATATTCATATCTAAAACGGAGATAAAAGTTCTTAATTCTTGTTATAATATAGCAAAAGCACGAAAATATAAGATACAAAAAAACCAGACGTTCTAGGTATGTGCTAAATTTTCCCAGCTCTTCGAAGAGTAAATAAGTTGTCGTGTACGCTTCAAATGTCTCTATCTTTGTGCTCGCAACAATGCGCCGCAAAGATAATCAAACAAAAAAAACACGTATCAAACAGATCAGATGTTACTACAACGGAGTAATCTAAAACCTAATATCCATACTTATCGTTCCAACGATTTTTTAGGAATTCGCGGGTTGTGTTTTCTCTCGAATTGTTTCCAGGAATATAGATTGGTGCTTTGCTAATGGCATCTGGCAAGAACTCTTGTTCGGCAAAATTGTTACTATAATCGTGCGAATATTTGTACTCTTGACCATAACCCAATTCTTTCATTAATTTGGTGGGAGCATTTCGCAGATGAATAGGAACGGGTAGATCTCCTGTTTGTTTCACTAATTGTTGAGCAGTTCCAATGGCAAGATAGGTCGAATTACTTTTTGGTGATGTAGCTAAGTACACTGCGCATTGGCTCAGTATAATTCGGCTTTCGGGATAGCCGATTGTGGCAACTGCTTGAAACGTATTGTTAGCCATAATAAATGCTGTTGGATTGGCATTTCCTATATCCTCACTAGAAAGAATTAGCATTCTTCTAGCAATAAATTTTACATCTTCTCCACCTTCAATCATTCGGGCAAGCCAATAGACCGCTCCATTGGGATCGCTGCCACGAATCGATTTTATAAAAGCAGAAACAATATCGTAATGTTGTTCGCCGCTTTTATCGTACAAAACGGTGTTTTGTTGTACGAGTTCAAAAACACGATTGTTAGTAATAAAAATCTCGTCTTCAGTCGAAGCATTTACGACCAGTTCAAAAATATTTAATAGTTTGCGTCCGTCACCGCCAGAAAGGCGTAGTAGTGCTTCTGTTTCTTGTAAAACTATTTTTTTAGATGCCAAAAAGGTATCTGTTTTTAGAGCTCGGTGTAATAAGGCTTCCAAATCGGCTTTTGTAAAAGCATTCAGAATATAAACCTGACAACGAGATAGCAATGCAGGAATGACCTCAAAACTAGGGTTTTCGGTTGTTGCTCCAATAAGCGTAATCCAGCCTTTTTCTACAGCTGCCAACAAAGAATCCTGTTGTGATTTGCTAAAACGGTGAATCTCATCAATAAACAAAATGGGGTTTCTTGCGGTAAACAGACCGCCACTTTGTTTGGCTTTTTCGATCACATCCCGAATGTCTTTTACCCCAGAATTTATCGCACTCAAGATATAAAACGGACGTTTGGATTCCTGTGCAATAATTTGCGCCAAGGTCGTTTTTCCTGTTCCTGGAGGTCCCCACAAAAGTAACGAAGGGATAATTCCTTTGGCTATCTGTTGTGTCAAAGAACCATTGGGACCAACCAAATGGGACTGACTAATATAGTCCTCTAATTGCTGTGGGCGTATGCGTTCTGCTAGTGGTGCTTCCATTTGGCAAAATTACGCTTTTTGATTTTTTAAATATAATTTTCCGAAGCTATTTCCAGCTGTACACTATATCTTTTTTGGCTCAAAAAAACGAGCCAAAAAAGGATGCCGTTTCCATCTGGGCTAGGCATTTGTATTTTTCTACATTTTTTTGTTTTTAACATGACAAAATAGCACTAAATTGTCTTTGGATATGTTTTTGTAATTACAATTATTAAACTCCAAAATAGAAAGCCAATTATGAGAGACGATTACTTCAAGTTTTCTAATGCTGTACTGGCGCTTCCGCTATTTTTTGTATTGATGCTCTGGTTTGTTTATTGGCTAGAAATTCGTTTTGATTTCGATTTTATTCAAAACGGAATCTTTCCCAGAACTTTTTCGGGTTTGCAAGGAATTCTTTTTAGTCCTTTTATCCATTCCGATTTAAGTCATCTTTATCATAATTCGATCCCGCTATTAGTTTTATTAGCGACGCTACGTTATTTTTATCCTAATCAAACCTTTGGTGTTATCGTATTTGGTATCTTATTTTCTGGGTTTTTAACTTGGGTAATCGGGAGAGCAAGTTACCATATAGGAGCGAGTGGACTAATTTATGTTTTGGTCGGTTATATTTTCTTCAAAGGTATCCAAACCCAATATTATCGTCTAGTGGCTTTGTCGCTTACCGTAGTTTTAGTTTATGGGAGTATGGTTTGGTATATTTTTCCAAAAGTAGATGACACCATTTCTTGGGAAGGACATTTGGCAGGTTTGGTCTCGGGGTTTTTGCTTTCCTTATTTTATAAAGCTAGTATTTATCCCAAACTATTAAAATACGATTGGCAACAACCCGATTACGACCCCAGTCAAGACAAGTTCATGCAACGTTTTGATGCAGCGGGAAATTTTGTAAATTTGCCAGATCCAGCAGAAATTCAGGAAATGGATACTCAATATACTTCTTTCTTTACTTCTAATACCAATGTTGTTTACGATTTTGTAGAAGATCGAACGGTTGTAAATCAAAAAAAGGAATCAAAATCTGAGTTTTAATGCCATTTAAGCATAGAATTTACAGGGCAAACGCTTTTAAAAAAAAGTTAGACACGAATTACACCAATTTACACGAATAATTACTTTTTGAATTATACAAATCTTCATAATTCGTAAAATTTAATTTTTTAAAATTTGTGCTAATTCGTGTAATTCGTGTCGAATAATGTTAAAGGCGTTTGCCCTGTAGGATTTACTGTAAAATAAAATAGAGTTTTTTTTCTTACAGATAAGGCAAGATCAAGTTAAATAAAGAGGAAGTGAAAAAAGTAAAAAATGAAAAAGCAAGCTGGACTATTTGTCAGAAATGTCAGGGACGCGGTAAAAAAAGTCGAGGGCTCAGTAAGAAAATGCGACTCCGCTACCAGATGGTATTCGATCAGTTTGAGCAAACGAAAGGAGAAGGGGTGGCTCCAGTTCTTCCTAAGGGTCACTTATACTCCTGCTTGAGCTGTTGTGGCTCTGGGTTGCTTCCTTCTGCTAGTCCTGCTATAGCGGACAAAGAAAACTACCCACATGTTGCTATTATTGGCGGAGGTATAGGAGGAGTGGCTCTGGCTGTGGCATGTTTGCACCGCGGAATCCCCTTTACCTTATATGAGCGCGATAGCGACTTCGATGTTCGATCTCAGGGCTACGGGCTCACTTTGCAACAAGCTAGTAAAGCTATCGAGGGATTTGGTGTTTTTTCGTTAGAAAAAGGGGTAGTTTCAACAAGGCATTTGGTTCATACTACAGAAGGGAAAGTGATCGGTGAATGGGGGGTCAGAAAGTGGATGCAGTCAGATGCGAAAACGTCTCCTAAACGTTCAAATGTACATATAGCACGGCAATCTTTGCGCTTAGCTCTACTTGAACAACTCGGTGGACATGATGCGGTACAGTGGGGGCATCAGTTAGTAGATTTTGCGGCATGTGAGGATGAAGGTGTTGAACTGAGCTTTCAAGTGAACGGGGAGATAAAGAGCTCTAAGGCAGATCTTGTGGTGGGAGCCGATGGTATTCGTAGTTCGGTGCGGAGGTTGCTGATTGGTGAGGACGTTACCCCTTTAAGG
>JAYVGE010000228.1:0-3728 GCA_043772515.1 Flavobacterium sp.
TTTTGTTTTCAATCAATTGCTTAAGTGAATCCAATGATTTCTGAATCGTTTTTACAATATTGTTTTTTGAAAGATAAATTTTCTGTTTGCCAGTTTCAAACTTCTCTAAATCTAATATTTTGTCAATTAAACGATTCAATCGATCCGATTCGGAAATAATATTCTGCAAAAACTGTTTCTGCAATTCTTTTGGAATGTCGTCATCCTCATAAAGAATTTCGCTTGCCGCCCGAATTGCCGTTATTGGTGTTCTTAATTCGTGGGTTACGGTATCCAGAAATTCATCTTTTTGAATGTCTTTGTTTACCAATTCTTGGTTTGCGGCTTTCAATTGCGAAGATATTGTTTTTAACTCGTTTGAAGTTTCGATCAATTTCTTGTTTACGATGATATTTTCTTTAGATTCTTCCAGGATTCTCAATACTTCGGTGAGTGTAATTACATCTTCTTTGATGACGCTTGAGATTAATATTTTGGCGGAAGCCGTACCAATATGCCCAGTCAATAAATTCTCTGCAAATTTTATAAAACGCGCATCGGCAGTAGTCTCCTTTTTATCAATATTGTATTTTTGATTAAAAATAGTCAAAGCTCGTTTTGTCCTTTCGACACCTAGAAAACGCTGCAATACTTTTTGAATGTCCGAAATATAGGCCGTTCCTTTCCATATAAAAGCATCCTCATGATTACTCACATATTGATCAATATCGATAAACATTTCGGCATAATTGCGTTCTCGATAATTTCCTTTGAAACTTACCGAGACTGATAAATAACTGATTAAATTGACAAACAAACTCCAAAACACAGCGTGCGGAATGGGATCGAGATAGTCTAACCCAAAAAGTCGCAAGGGTTTTAGCAAGGCAATACCCCATGGCCCTTCGAGAATAAAAATACTATTGGAGTTGGAAATACCTATAGCGTAAGGCACTAATAAAGTATAGAAACAAATAAGAAAACCAAGTATAATACCTGTTACCGCTCCGTTTTTGGAACCTCTTCTCCAAAATAAAGCACCGAAAAACGAGGGTGCCAATTGAGCAATAACGACAAAAGAAACCAATCCGATGGAAACCAAAGAGTACTCTAATATAAAAACACGGTAAATTACATAGGACAGTATAATGAGTGAAAAAATTCCGATTTTCCGGCTGTTCACAATTCTTCTACTATTTTTTTCTGGCGATGCATTTTGCAATGAACCTATAAAACCATACGGAATTAACAAATTATTACTTAACATGGTGGACAGCGAAATGGAAGAAACAATAATCATGGATATCCCCGCTGAAAATCCGCCAAGAAAAACCATAACGGTCATTAAATTGTTGTTGAAAAATTGTGGAATTAACAAGGAGTAAGTGTCGGAATTGAATCCTTTGCCTTCAAAAAGAATATTTCCTCCCCATGCTATTGGAAAAACAAAAACATTAAAAAGCAGTAAATAAAGCGGCAGCAGCCAGATTGCTGTTTTTATATGACGCTCTTTATTGTTTTCGACAATGGCAGTATGAAATTGTCTGGGTAATAAGAAAATGGCAAACATAGAAAGTACACAAAGAAAAAACCAATTGATTCCGTTGGTGACACTCCCAATGGTATTCTTCTTGTCGAAATTTTCGAGAACAGCTGCTTTGGTATAAATATCATCAAAACCGTCATAGACAAAATAGGTAACATAGACACCTATGGTTAAAAAAAAGAGTAATTTTAAAATTGATTCTATGGCAACTGCCGTTACAATTCCTCTTCTTTTTTCGGAAGCATCGACATAGCGGGTGCCATAATACGAAGCAAATAAGGCTAAGGCAATACAAACGTAAGTGGTCGTATCAAAAAACACATTAAAATCAGAATGCGTTTTGGTGACAATATGAAATGTTTCTGAAATCGATTTTAACTGTAGCGAAATGTAGGGCAAAATACCAACGATACATATTAAAGTGACCAATGCACCAAGAAACCGACTATTCCCATATCGTAAAGAGATAAAATCGGCAATGCTTGAAATTTTATTAACTCTAGAAATCCGAATTATTTTCTTTAGAATAATCATCCAAGTAGGAATGATTATAATGGGTCCTAAATAAATAGGCATATACCCCAAGCCTGAATTTGCAGCCACCCCAATGCTGCCATAATACGTCCAAGCGGTGCAATAAACGGCTAATGAAAAAGAATAGATATAAGGATTATTCGTCCATTTGGAATGACTTTTTTTTTCGGCCCAATAGGCAACATAAAAAAGGATCGCCATATAAAGTGCCAAAATAAATAAGAGTACAATACTATTCATAATATCTTTTTATGATTATGAAAGTTACAATTATAGAAAACAGCCAAACCGAAAAAATATAAAGATAAAGTATCGGGAAGCCAAACAGCGATTTTGAACTATCAAAAAATAATAAAAACGGAACATTTAATGCAAATAGTATTAGGATCGAAAGTATAACCAATTTTTGTTCGTGTCTTTTTTTCATTTTTTATATTCAACTGTTTTTGAAGTTAGGAATCATCGCAATGTCTTAAACATAAAAATAGACAATCTTTACAAATTAATGCAAAGAGTGTCTATTGAAAATTGGAATTTTTATTTTTCTAAGCAAAACATGATTTTCGTTTATTCCTTTTTATCATCATAATCCCCCATAAGGGCATAGTATCCAAAAGTTCCCAATCCTGTAACTACCAATGGAGTAAGTACAAAAAGAATGATGATTCCAAAAACTAAATCTTCTTGTTTGCCAGAAGCGAATTTTGGTAAACCGAAAATAAATATACAAAAATAGGCGGCAGCAATTGCCAAGGCTATCCAAAGCAATCCGAAAGCTCTTTTTATCTGATTCATAGTTGTGTGTTTAAACGTGAGTATTTTTTTTATCTTTATTTTTAATATAGATCATTCCGATTACAAAAGAGATTCCCGCAATGATGATGGGGTACCAAAGACCTTCGAGGAAAAAATTGAGATCCCCAGCCTCTTTGGCATTTATCACCAAGTACGTAGAAATCGCAGGAAGCAGTCCTCCAAAAATCCCATTTCCTACGTGGTACGGCAATGACATAGAAGAATATCTGATTTTTGCAGGAAACATTTCTACCAAGAAAGCCGCAATAGGGCCATAAACCATAGTTACAAATAGTACTTGAATAAATATTAATAAGATCAACGACCATTTGTCACTGTCATTAATAGTTACCGTTGTTTTGGTTTCGACCTTTGGTTTTCCATCTACAACAAGAGCCTTTCCGTTCTCTAAAGATACCGTTTTGACTTCAAGAAAAGTGGTGCCGTCTGTATAGGCTTTATTGGTGGTATAAATAGAATCCATTGCCAACTTCTTGTTTTCTTTGAGTTCGGCTACAACTGTAGTTTTATCAACAATCTCTACTTTGTTTTTTACAGCGGTGGTATCATACATTTTTTGATAAATAGGTCTGTAGGATAAAATGGCGATCAACATACCTGCCATCATAATGTATTTTCGACCTACTTTATCACTCAGCCACCCAAAAACAATAAAGAATGGAGTGCCTAGTAACAATGCAATTCCTAATAGTGTGTCAACCTGAGAGGACTCTATAGACATCACCGTTTTCATAAAACTCATGGCATAAAATTGTCCGGTGTACCAAATAACTCCTTGCCCCATGGTAGCGCCAAACAAGGCCAATAACACAAATTTTAAGTTATACCTATTCCCAAAACTTTCAGACAATGG
>JAYVGE010000229.1:0-9243 GCA_043772515.1 Flavobacterium sp.
AGTAGTAAGGATAACTTGAACGCTCAAGACTTTGAAAAAATATTAGGGCTAAAACAGCAACTAGTAGATGACTATCAAAAATCGGATAACTTCAAGCAAAATGAATTAAGACCAGCAGAACAAAAGCAAATTTTAAATATTGGTTGGTTTGATACTAATTTTGATAAAGTATCTTCAACTATTAAAGGAGAATTGATAAGTATTGCGGTTTTAACAAAAAGGTATCAAATTGGTGAAAAAGTTGAAGTTACGATAGGTGGTGATGATAGTGACGAATCTTTGATGGAAGGAGTTAAATGTAACAATATAACTTTTATTGGGTATGTAAATTATGAGAATTTTGCTTTTCTTCAAAATATATTTTTAGTGCAAGGTGAGAAGGAACAAATTGTTGTATCTCCAGATTGGAAAGATAAATATATCTGTAAATAATGCCAAATTTGGACAATAAAATACGATGTCTAACATCTAGCAGAATAGCAAGAAAGCCACCAAGTAAATGTTTTAAAATAAATAGTGGAATTTTCCTTGAAAAGATCAAAATAATTTCATTAAATTTCGTAAGCTTTATTTTAAAACTTGTACACATACACACGTTTCGTAGATTTGTGTATTTTTTAATAGTAATTTCGTTCAACCAAAATAGGCCGACATTAACTTCCCAGTCTCACTAAATTACTCGTGCTTTAGTGTTAGTTGTAAAACAATAGAATTGGAGATAAAGGGAGTGATGATAAAGAAGTGGAATTTGATCGAATTTAGGTATATGGAGTAATAATAAAAGCTACTTCGGTCAAGTTTTATTATTTTAGCTTGGATTTAAAGATGTTAACCATAAAATAAAAACATAAAATGTTTACAATTCAACAAATTGAATTAGCTCACGAAAAAGTAAAATCAGGAGCAGAATTCCCGAAATACATTCAGGAAATTAAAAAATTTGGAGTGATAGCATTTGTAACTAGGGTTTCAGATAGCCATACAGAATATTTCGGCAAAAGTGGTTTTCAGACAAAATCACAACCTAAATATAAAGATCTGACAATAGCAAATAGTAGTGATAAAGAAAAATTTATTGATTATTTAAAAATGCATCAACAAGGAGAAACAGATTATTTTTCTTTTTGTAAACATTGTGCAGAAACGGGGGTAGAAAAATGGGTTGTAAACCTTGATAAGGTGACTTGCGTCTACTACGACAAGGCAGAAAATGAAATGTTGATAGAAATTGTACCAACAGCATAGGAAGCAACGAACGACAGGGCAAACGCCTTTAACATTATTCGAGACGAATTACACGAATTAGCACAAATTTTAAAAAAAAAATAAATTTCACGAATTATGAAGATTTGTGTAATTCAAAAAGTAATTATTCGTGTAAATTGGTGTAATTCGTGTCTAACTTTTTTTTTAAAAAGCGTTTGCCCTGCAACGAACGGTGTATAGGCGTTAGGTAAAAACGCGGTTTCGTACCTTTACGTTTTATGTTTCGAATTAAGTTCGCTACTAGCAGGCAGTTTAGGACTTCAAAACCCAATTCTTTACCAGATATAAATTAGGTTGTGTGAGAACAATCGATAGCAGAACGATGATTAAACAGACAGAGATGAAAACCAACTGCGATGTGTCAGCTTTTTGGCTTGAACATAAAGCCGAATTGAGAAATTTCATTCTCAAAAGGGTACGTGATTCGGACTTAACAAACGATATTTTACAAGAAGTGCTATTAAAAGTGTACAATTTTTGTATTTCTAAATCGGGAGTAAAAAATGGGAGGAGTTGGCTTTTTCAAATTGCTCAAAATGTAATTATTGACAATTATCGTAAGCAATCAAAATTTTCATTCAAAGAAATTTTACCCGAGATCGTCGTAGCAGATGATGAAAATCTAGCGTTCAAAGATGCTTTAGACTATATACATCCAATGATTGATTTTTTGCCTGCTGAATATTCGGTCCCTCTTAAACTTGCCGACATTGACAATTTAAAACAAGCTGATATCGCTTCGCAACTTAATCTTTCGCTTTCTGCGACAAAATCAAGAATACAAAGGGCAAGGCAACTTTTAAAAGCTGAATTTATTACTTGCTGTCATTTCGAAATTAATGCCACTGGGACTATTGTTTCGTTTGATATTAAAGAGGGTTGTAAGCCTTTGCAGAAAATAAAAAAAAATCTTTCAAAATAATTTGCGTCTTTTTTATATTCTCTACGTCTTGATTGTGAATTAAAAATAGTCACAATTAAACTTAAAAAAAATGAAAAGATTTCACGTTCACGTAAGAGTAAAAAACATTGATGAAAGCATTGAATTTTATAATGCTTTGTTTAACACAAAACCCGCAGTAGTTAAAGTAGACTATGCAAAATGGATGTTGGAAGATCCAAGGATTAACTATGCCATTTCTACAGGACATAGTCAAAATGGTATTGAGCATTTGGGTCTACAACTTGAAACCGAAACCGAATTACAAGAAGTTTTTTCCAATATGAAAAAAGCTAAAGGGACTGTTAGAAAAGAAGGAGAGTGTACTTGTTGTTATTCAAAATCTCAAAAAAGTTGGATAACCGACCCACAAGGGGTTGATTGGGAGGCCTTTTATACTCACGGTTCGGCAACAGTTTATGGTGAAGGAATAAATGCAAGACCATCGCCAGAAATTATGGAACAATGGAAAGACAATGATTCCAAAAATGTAACCTATTAAAAGAAATGGAAACTGTTTTGATGAGAATTATGTAACTCATAGATTGAGAAACAGTAAAGATAATTTATAAAAGGGAAGACATCGTGACAAGTGTTGTGCTTTTGAAACCTCGCCACCCAGTTAGAGTCTGTTAAGAAATAAATGGTACAGAATTTGGGAAGTTATTTTGTTATTTTCAAGGTAAAAAAAATCTTTTAATAGTAGCTGTTGAAAGAATTTTATCGCCTAAAAAGTGCGAAAGAACAAGATAAAATGCATTAGTTATTTTTTAACAGACCCTTGGGGAATTTTTAATAATTAGGACATCTAATCTTTGCAAGATTAGTAGATACGGTTAATTATAGTACGAAATCACAATATAATATTATGTAATCGCTCCTTTCTCTTTTGGAGTGGAGTTGGGACGAGGTTAAATAAGTTGAACTATATTGAAATTGGGTTTGGTATAATGCGAAACATAAAAAGCAACCCTATCGAGTTGCTTTTTATGTTTCGCATCGTATATGTTTTTTATAAACTGTTGTAGACGCTTACTTACTTGGTTTTATCAAAAAAACCGTTTTGTATTTTTTCTTGATGTCTATCAAATTACGTTCTGCTTCAATGCGTGTTTTATAATTACCTACCCATACTTTGTAATTTGGGGTGTTAAAAACGATTGTTGCATCGGTGTTTTTGAATTCTTGTTTGAACTCATTTAGTGTTTTTTTGGCTGCTTCGCTTGCTCCCGTAAAGATTTGAATTTTATAGCGATCATTTACAGACGATGAAGCGTTTGTTTTTCTTTTTTCATTCAATAATTGTTCAAATTTAGGGTCTTGAGTTGTGATGTTATTCCTATTTTGTGCGGTTAAATAGCAAGTGGAAAAACACAAGGCTAGGGAGTAAAATACTGTTTTTCTTAGTGTTAAAATTCTCATAATGGGATTGTTTTATGCAAAAATAGTATTTAATGCAGGAAGTATGGAAATAAATATTATTTAGATTTGTTATAAATTGGTAGCTAAGGCTGGTTTTGGTTTTTGAGAATAGTTCTTAAGTCGTATTTTTGTCCAAGTTTTAAAATAAAGGTTCTTTTTTTTCATCATATATTTTCATGTAGAAAAAGAGTGCCAATTTTTAGTAGATAATCATTATACAATTATGAAAAAGGTGGGTAACCATAATTCGATCTCAAGGAAGTTGTTTGTTAGTTTAACTCTAACGCTCGCTTTTTCCTTCACTTCATTAGCGCAAGATCCAGCTCCAGCTGTGACTCCCGATGCCAAAGCAGCTCCTGCTGCAACAACTGGCGGTGATCCTGTCAAGGGTAAAGAACTTTTTAATGCAAACTGTGCAGCATGTCATAAATTAGATGGTAAGTCTACTGGGCCTGCTCTTAGAGGTGTCGCTGGTAAGCATGATATGGCTTGGATATATAAGTGGGTGCACAATAGTTCAGATATGATTAAGTCTGGAGATGCTGCAGCAGTAAAACTTTTTGAAGAAAATAATAAAGCGGTAATGACTGCTTTTCCTCAATTGGCAGAAGGAGATATCGATAATATTATTGCCTATACCTCAGAGGTAAAAGCAGATCCTCCAAAAACACCAACTGGTACTGCTGTTGCCGGTGCAGATCAAGGCAGTGGTATCTCAAACAATGTAATTCTTGGAGCTTTAGGTTTGGTGTTGGCTATGTTAGTGGTAATGTTGTTTATGGTAAACAATGTTTTACGAAAAGTAGCTAAAGCAAACGGTATCGAGGTTGCTCCCAAAGAAGCGAGTACTCCAATCTGGAAAGCTTTTGTAAAAAATCAGTTTTTGGTATTGGTTAGTGCTATCTTTTTGTTGTTGACAGGAGCATTTTTTGTATACGGTTTCTTAATGCAAGTAGGAGTAGATCAGAACTATGAACCAATTCAGCCAATACATTATTCTCATAAAATACATGCAGGAGACAACGAGATCAACTGTAAATATTGCCACTCTTCGGCACGTGTAAGTAAAAACGCAGGGATTCCTTCTTTGAATGTTTGTATGAACTGTCACAAGAATATTTCAGAAGTTGCTGAAACAACAGGTACTCCAGAATACAGCAAAGCCTATTACGACGCAGAGATTCAAAAATTATATACTGCAGTTGGTTGGGACAAAGCAACACAAACGTATACAGGGAAAACGCAACCAGTAAAATGGGTACGTATTCATAACTTGCCAGATTTTGTATATTTCAATCACTCACAACACGTAACGGTTGCAGGTTTAGAATGTCAAACATGTCACGGGCCAGTTCAAGAGTTTGAGAATATGAAGCAATTTTCTCCTCTTACAATGGGATGGTGTATTGATTGTCACAGAAAAACCGATGTTAAGACAGAAGGCAATGCGTATTATGCCAAAATTCACGAAGAACTTTCTAAGAAATACGGAGTTGAGAAATTGACTGCGGCGCAAATGGGAGGTCTAGAATGTGGTAAATGCCATTACTAAAAAAGTATATGGATTCGAGTTTCTAGTTAGTATAAAACTATAAACTTGAAACAAACTTGAAGCCGCCACGAAGAAATATTCTTTCTAAAAAATAAAAAGCGGTTTCTGGCTACCAAATTTTAAATACTTTTTCGGAAGAAACAAAAAATAATAATTAAGATTTTAATATTTATATACAATGTCATCAAACAAAAAATACTGGAAAAGTGTTGAAGAGCTAGACGGAAATAGTTCTATTGTTGAGGCGCTTAGAAATAACGAATTTGCTGAAGAGATCCCTACTGATGAGTTTTTAGGGAATAAAGACGGTTTGTCTTCTTCGTCAACATCTCGTCGTGATTTTCTAAAGTACGTTGGGTTTACCACGGCAGCAGCTACGCTTGCAGCTTGCGAAGGTCCTGTGCACAAGTCGATACCTTATGTACTTCAACCAGAAGAAATCATCCCTGGTGTAGCCGATTATTATGCTACAACTGTTTTTGATGGTTTTGATTTTGCTAATCTTTTAGTTAAAACTCGTGAAGGTCGTCCGAATAAGATAGACAACAACGTAATTGCTGGAGCAAAATTTTCTGCCAATGCTAGAATTCATGCTTCCATATTGTCATTGTATGATGGTATGCGTTTGAAAGAACCAAAAATAGAAGGTAAGGAAGTTACCTGGTCTGCTGTCGATTCTAAAATAAAATCTAGTATTGTTGATGCTAAGGCAAAAGGTGGGCAGGTTGTTCTTTTGACAAACTCGTTAGCGAGTCCGTCTACCGAAAAGTTAATCGCTGATTTTATTGCTAATAATCCTAATGGAAAGCATGTAGTTTATGATGCTGTTTCAGAATCGCAGGCTCTGGATGCTTTTGAAACCGTTTATGGAGAAAGAGCTTTGGTAGATTACGATTTTTCTAAAGCATCACTTATTGTTTCTGTTGGAGCTGATTTTCTTGGAGATTGGCAAGGAGGTTCTTATGACACTGGTTATGCTCAGGGCAGAATTCCGAAAAACGGAAAAATGTCTCGACACTTTCAATTAGAGTCCAATATGACTTTGTCTGGTGCTGCTGCTGATAAGCGTGTTGCAATGTCAACTGCCAATCAAAAACAAGCACTAGTACTTATATATAATATTGTAACAGGTGCTTCTGTTGCGACTACTTTGGATACTGCTTATAAAGCAGAAGTTTCTAAAGCAGCACAACAGCTAAAAGCAGCTGGTTCAAAAGGAGTTTTGGTTTCTGGTATTCAGGACAAAAACGCACAATTATTGGTTTTGGCTATCAACCAAGTGTTGGTAAGTGAAGCTTTTGTTCTTTCTGGTGTAAGACAAATAAGAAAAGGATCTAACCAAAAAGTAGCTCAATTGATTAAAGATATGAATGCAGGAAGCGTACATACTTTGATTATGAGTGGCGTTAATCCAGTATATACTTTGGCAGATAGTAAATCATTTGTTGATGGATTGAAAAAAGTAAAAGCATCCGTTTGTTTTTCTATAAAAGAAGATGAAACGGCATTGCTTAGTACGGTTGCTGCTGCGGTTCCTCATTATTTAGAATCCTGGGGAGATGTAAGTCTTACAAAAGGTACTTATGCTCTTACGCAACCAACAATTCGTCCGTTGTTTAATACCAAGCAATTTCAAGAAGTTTTGATGTCTTTAATTGGTGTTCCGGGTACTTATTACGATTATGTAAAAGCGACCGCTTCGTCTATAATTGCAGGCTCTTCATGGAATAAAGTTTTGCATGATGGTGTTTTTGTAGGCGCTATTCCTGCTGCGGCTGCGAGTGCTACAGATTTTGGTGCTGCTGCTTCGGCTTTGGCGCAATCTAAGTCGGGTTCTGGTTTTGAATTGCTTTTGTATACCAAAACAGGAATGGGTGATGGACAGCAAGCCAATAACCCTTGGTTACAAGAATTTCCAGATCCATTAACAAGAGTTTCTTGGGATAATTATGTTACAGTTTCGAATGCCGACGCTAAGAAATTAGGAATGTCTAACGAAATTGTTGCCAATGGTGGTCTTAACGGAAGTTATGCTTCGATAGTTGCCGGCGGTGTTACTTTGGATAAAGTTCCAGTAATCGTACAACCAGGTCAAGCGGTTGGAACAATCGGAATGGCATTGGGTTATGGTCGTAAAGCGGCTTTGAAAGAAGAAATGCAAGTAGGTTTAAACGCTTACGCTTTATATAAAGGCTTTAGTAATGTACAATCGGTTACCTTTGCAAAAGCAGATGGAGAACATGAGTTTGCTTGTGTTCAAGGTCAGAAAACCTTGATGGGTAGAGGGGATATTATCAAAGAAACTTCTTTAGAGATATTCAATACCAAAGATGCAAAGGAATGGAATAAGCAACCAATGGTTTCTTTAGATCATAAAGAAGTTGAGGCGACATCAGTAGGATTGTGGGATTCATTTGATCGTTCTATCGGACATCATTTTAATCTATCTATTGACTTAAATGCTTGTACAGGCTGTGGAGCTTGTGTTATTGCTTGTCATGCCGAAAATAACGTTCCTGTTGTAGGAAAGCAAGAGATTAGAAGAAGTCGTGATATGCACTGGTTGCGTATCGATAGATATTATTCTTCTGAAAGTACTTTTGAAGGAGACAATGAGAGAAAAGAAAATATTGCTGGTTTGGCAAGTTCTTTATCTACATTTAATGAAATGGAAAAAGCAGGAGATAATCCACAAGTTTCTTTCCAACCTGTAATGTGTCAGCATTGTAATCACGCTCCTTGTGAGACTGTTTGTCCTGTTGCTGCGACATCACACGGTCGTCAAGGTCAAAATCAAATGGCTTATAACAGATGCGTTGGTACTCGTTATTGTGCCAACAACTGTCCGTACAAAGTGCGTCGTTTTAACTGGTTCTTATACAACGGAAACAGCGAGTTCGATTACCACATGAATGATGATTTAGGGCGTATGGTTTTAAATCCAGATGTAAATGTTCGCTCTCGTGGGGTTATGGAAAAATGTTCGATGTGTATTCAAATGACACAAGCTACAATTCTAAAAGCAAAAAAAGAAGGAAGAGCAATTGTTGATGGTGAATTCGAAACAGCATGTTCAAATGCTTGTTCTACAGGAGCAATGAAATTTGGTGATATAAATGATAAAGAGTCTAAAGTTGCAGATTTAGTTGCAGATGATAGGATGTATCACTTGTTAGAGCATGTTGGAACAAAACCAAATGTGATTTATCACGTAAAAGTTAGAAACACATAATCGATTGCAATGGTAATTACCAATAGCAATATTTAAAAAAAGAAATAATTGTAAAATATAGAAAAGTAAGAAAGGTTTTTTTTAAATCTGAAATCTGAAATCTAAAATCTAAATTAAAATTATGTCGTCTCACTACGAAGCAACCATTAGAAAACCCTTAGTTATAGGTGATAGATCTTATCACGATGTAACTGTAGATGTAGCTGCCCCTGTCGAAGGTAAGGCAAACAAACATTGGTGGATTGTGTTTTTAATCGCATTAACCGCTTTCCTTTGGGGAATGGGTTGTATTATTTACACGGTATCTACCGGAATCGGAACTTGGGGATTAAACAAAACTGTTGGATGGGCCTGGGATATCACAAACTTTGTTTGGTGGGTTGGTATTGGTCACGCAGGAACATTAATTTCGGCAGTACTTTTACTTTTCCGTCAACGATGGAGAATGGCTATTAACCGTTCTGCAGAAGCCATGACCATATTTTCGGTTATTCAAGCAGGTTTATTTCCAATTATACACATGGGACGTCCTTGGTTGGCGTATTGGGTTTTACCAATTCCGAATCAATTTGGTTCGTTATGGGTCAATTTTAACTCCCCATTACTTTGGGACGTATTTGCAATTTCAACCTATCTTTCGGTTTCATTAGTTTTCTGGTGGACTGGTTTATTACCCGATTTTGCAATGCTAAGAGATAGAGCAATTACTCCTTTTAACAAACGTATCTATTCTATTTTAAGTTTTGGATGGAGTGGTAGAGCCAAAGATTGGCAACGTTTCGAAGAAGTTTCATTGGTTCTTGCAGGTCTAGCAACGCCACTTGTACTTTC
>JAYVGE010000230.1:0-3722 GCA_043772515.1 Flavobacterium sp.
GAAATAGTTTGAAAACCTTAAATTTATCGGATGATTTGAGAGAAGATGATGTTTTTGATCTAAGACCTGAGCAGTTAGATGTACAGCAATTTATAGAACTTACCCAAAAAATAGAGGCAGATGGAATTTAAAATCAGCAAAGAGCTAATCAAACAAATAGCGCAACTCATTCAAGCTAAAAACAATCAGCAATTGGAAGTTTTGTTAAATGATATGCACCATGCTGATTTTGCAGAGATTCTCGACGAGATAGATATAAACGAAGCAACCTATATTTTTAAAGTATTAGATAGCGAGAAGACCGCCGAAATTTTACTTGAATTAGAGGATGATTTGCGGGAGAAAATATTAAGCAGGCTTTCGCCAAAAGAAATTGCCGAAGAGCTCGATGAATTAGATACCAATGATGCAGCCGATATTATCGGAGAACTTTCAAAAGATCGAAAAGCCGAGGTAATATCAGAACTTCTCGATGTAGAACACGCCAAAGGTATTGTCGATTTACTGCGTTACGATGAGGAAACCGCAGGAGGAATTATGCACAAGGAGTTGGTAAAAGTCAATGAAAATTGGAATGTGTTCACTTGCGTGAAAGAAATGCGAATTCAAGCAGAAAATATCTCCAGAGTACATTCGATTTATGTAGTCGATGACGAGGATAGATTAAAGGGGCGTTTGTCGCTCAAAGATTTATTGACTACCTCGACAAGAACACCAATTAGTGCCGTTTATATTAAGAAATTGCACCATGTAGATGTAGAAACTCCAGATGTTGAGGTCGCTCGTATTATGGATAAATACGACTTAGAAGCTATTCCTGTTGTCGACGAATTAGGGCGTTTAGTAGGTCGTATCACCATAGATGATATTATAGATGTCATAAAAGATGAGATAGAAAAAAGAGACACCGAAGATATTCAGAAATTTGGAGGTTTAGAAGCCTTAGAGTTGCCTTATGTACAGACACGACTTTTCGAAATGGTAAAAAAAAGAGCTACTTGGTTAGTTGTTTTGTTCATTGGTGAGATGTTTACCGCTTCTGCAATGGGCTTTTTTGAAGGAGAAATTGAAAAAGCTGTAGTCTTAGCATTATTTGTTCCGCTTATTATTTCGAGTGGAGGGAATTCGGGTTCACAAGCCGCAACTTTAATCATTCGTGCCATGGCGCTAAAAGAATTGACCCTAAAAGACTGGTGGTATGTGATGAAAAAAGAAATTGCCTCAGGTTTTTTATTGGGTTCTATTTTAGGAATCGTAGGATTTATAAGAATTTTAATATGGCAACAAACGGGGTTGTATCAATATGGTATTTATTGGTTTGCTATCGGAATGACGGTTTCAATTTCATTAGTATTTATTGTATTGTGGGGAACAATTTCGGGTTCGATGATTCCCTTTTTATTAAAAAAACTCAAACTCGATCCAGCAACATCATCAGCTCCATTTGTAGCTACCTTGGTAGATGTTACAGGATTGGTTATTTATTTTTCGATAGCCTCTTTACTATTAAAGGGAAAATTATTATAAAGTATGAATTACTGCCAAAATCAAGTGTCATTTGCTAAGTAGAGGTTTTAAAATCAAGTGTACAAAATTTAACGAAGCTATTTTGGTCTTGCGAGGAACGTGGTAATCAAGACGACATCCTTTGAGCAAAGGATGTGCGAGCAGAAGCGTTGGCTTTAAATGGCTGGGATATTGAACTATTTTTAAAAGAGATTGCTTTGCTTCGTTCCTCGCAACTCCTCGCAAGACCAAAAGAAGGAGACAAAATGTATTCGTTATTTTTAAGAGAGCCTAAGAAAGCAATCAAAAAAAAGATTCAAACTATAACTATATAACTACAACCAGCCAACCAACTACAGAATGAAAACACACATTATTGGTGGTGGCAACTTAGGCGTTGCCATTGCTTTGGGAATATCAAAATTTTCGCCAAACAATCAAGTTACCATTACCAGAAGAAACACAGCGAGTATTCTGCACTTAGAGAAATTAGGCATCACGGTTTCGTCTGACAATACCTATAAAATTCAGGAGGCAGATGTAATTATCTTAACCATAAAACCCTATCAGGTAGATACTGTTTTGGCAGAAATTCTGCCCGTAATTTTCAACAAGATTATCGCTTCGGCAGTAAGCGGTTTGGCTATCGAAGTACTACAGGAAAAAACAAAACAATTGCATCATGCGGTTCGTATTATGCCCAATATTGCAGCACAATTTGGCGAATCGGCCACTTGTATTTCGTTTCACGAAAAAGATAAGGTCGAAGGAGAAAGCGTAGTGACACTATTTCACGATTTAGGAACAGCAGTCGTAATCGATGAAAAACTTATGGATGCCGCCACCGTTCTTGGAGCTTGCGGTACTGCGTATGCTTTGCGTTACATACGAGCCTCTATGCAAGCGGGAATCGAAATCGGGTTCGACTCCCAAACCGCATTGGCGATAGCGGCACAAACGGCAAAAGGAGCTGCTCAAATGCTACTAGAAGAAAAAATTCATCCCGAACAATTAATCGATAGGGTTACTACACCTCAGGGTTGCACCATTGTTGGACTCAACGAAATGGAGCACAACGGTTTTAGTTCTTCCTTAATCAAAGGAATCAAAACCTCTCTCAAACAAATCAAAGGGTAACTTCTTTGGGCGTGCCACCATAACACAAAAGGGGCTAATTTGCGTATTCATGAGTTGCCCCTTTTCTATTATGCTGTCGTGCTATCCACGCTACTTTGGTAGCTAGTTTCTATCACTCACGCAAACCCAATACTATTAAGGAAAGCAAAAGGATTTTTGTTTTTTTTAAACCTTGTGTAATGATTAGGAATCAGTACTAGTGCAATACTCATTTTGTAAACTATTGCTGATGTATTAAAAAAAAAACATTATTTTGCTTTTTATCAGACAAACTCAACCCAATAAGGATAGATTGAGATGGTTTTGTCAGACCTGATAAACAAGTTGTGCGTCATTTTGCCTAGACAGAACGTTTAAAACTGAATTTGGAAGATTAAATTATTTTTTATAATTTTGTATCCAAACGAATACAACATAAAGAATGTACTTTATTGAAAAGACGACGGAATTTGATAAGTGGTTTAAGAAACTGAATGACTTTAGAGCAAAAGCAAAAATTTTGTTCCGACTTCAAAAGTTAGAAAAAGACGAACACTTTGGAGATTGCGAACTTGTTGGAGATGGAATTAGAGAACTGAAAATCAACTACGCAAAAGGTTACAGAGTTTATTTCAAAGAAATTGATGGGAAAGTTATTATTCTACTTATTGGAGGAGATAAATCTACCCAACAAAAAGACATTGAAAAAGCAAAAGAAATTTGGAAAAAATTAAAAAAATAGAAAATGGAAACGTCAAAATTTGATATTGCAAATTATTTGGACAGCAACGAAATGATTGCTGAATATCTAAATACAGTTTTGGAAGAAGGCAATGATGCTGAAATTGTTACCGCAATTGGACATATTGCAAAAGCAATTGGTATGACCAAAATTGCAGAAGAAACTGGAATGAGCAGACCAAGTTTGTATAAAGCATTGTCGGAAGGATCCAAACCACAATTTTCTACGATAATGAAAGTTTTGAAGGCAATTGGAGGACAAATACATATAAATCCATTAACCGCATAAAAAAACGAACGCACAATCGAGTAGACGGCTCCGCCAGAAACTGACGGAGTGCGCCTCTCACACCACCGTA
>JAYVGE010000231.1:0-3722 GCA_043772515.1 Flavobacterium sp.
TTTTCTTTAGCATCAGAAACGATAGTTTGTGATTTACAAGAGACAATACACAAAAAGGTACAAAGAAGTGCAAATGGTTTGAAACAGGAAGTCATAAATACTATTTTTTATAAAAATAGAATAAATAAAGGAAATTCGAGAACTATTAAAACAAAAAAACCGATACTTGTTGAGTATCGGTTTTTGTGAAGGCAGAAGTATAGCAACTAATTAGTACTTATTATACTGTTAATAAGTAGCTTGTGATAAGATTAAGCACCCTACTAAAGAATGCTTATATTTGTTATCATTACGCTTTTATAACGATTAATAACATTTTTGGCAACTAAACTGGCAACAGAATGAAATACACCTTTAAACTCAAAGAACCCAAGTCAGACAAAGAAACATTAATTTTGTTTTCTTGTTTTTTCAAAGACGAAAATAAGAAATTTATCTATTCCACAGGCGAAAAAATAAACCCTAAAAATTGGGATGCACCAAACAAGTTTCCTTTTCTTAATGGCAAGAACAAAGCCCCTTTTTTAGAATCAATCAAAATCCAATTAAATAGGTATTCTGATTTAATGCAAATAACCGAAAGCGAGCGAAAAAAGATAAACGAGCCTTTTGGATCAGATACTTTAAAAAAGGCATTTGATGAAGAATTTAAAAGAACTCTTAAAGGAAAAAATGTATTCTTTGAAAAATATGATGAATTTTTTAACGAGAAAGTTGGGCAACTGCAATGGACAGCAGGAACAAAAGTAAGGTATCAAAATATAAGAAACATTCTCGAACGCTTTGAGATTGCTAAAAATTACCCTCTTACTTTTAATCGAATTGATGCAAAGTTTCACGCTGAATTTACAGACTATTCTCTAAACAATTTGAAGCACGTAAATAATACTTATTTGAGAAATTTAACTTTCTTTAAAACCTTTATGAATTGGGCTATTGACAGGAAATACACCTACAATGAGAAATTTAAGAAATTCAATATTGATGACAGCAAAAAGCACATTATAAAAGAAACTGTTACCAGCCAAATTGCTTTAAATATTGATGACTTAAACAAAATAATGAGCCACGAATTTAAAACAAAAAGTTTGGAGCGTGTAAGGGATGTTTTTGTATTTGCTTGTGTTACTGGAATGCGTTTTGGAGAACTTTCTCTAATTTCAAAAAGCAATGTGAATGAAACGCACATAGTGCTAAAAGAAGAAAAAGGAGTTTTTAAAGAGCCTCGAAATATCCCATTAACTACCCTTTCAAAATATATATTGGCTAAATATGATTATGAATTACCGTTAATTGCTAACCAAAAACAAAATAAATTCTTAAAAGATGCTTTTCAAGAAATGGAATTTTTAAAGAAAATCGAAAAAGCCACCAACAGAGGGCGCGAAGTGGAACGCACCGAAGATTTTTTTTATAACCGTATCACAACACACACCGCCCGCAGGACTTTTATAACAATGATGAAAAGAAAAGGCGTTTCAGATAAATTAATTGCAAAAGCCACAGGGCATAAAGATATGGCGACCTTAAACAAGTATTACCAAGTAGATGACGAACAAACCAAAGAGGCAATGGATGACGTGTTTAGTGTTGAAATTCCTTTAAAGAAAATTATCTAATTTACATACAATGGCAAAATTACCTAAAAGAACCGCATTAGATAACTACCTACTTACAAAGGAAATACCTTATTTCCGTTCAGAGCCTTTCAAATTAGTTGCAGAACCTATTTGGCTGGAAAGCGAAAAAGAATGGTATATTGACCCTAATGTTAATGCACATAAATTTATTGATTACAACGGCTACTTAGTAGGCTATAAAAAAACCTATGATTTAATATTTACGGGATTGACTAACCCTGTAGAGAAAGCAGAATTTAAACAAAAGATATGTTCTAAATTAAGAGAAACAACCCAATACCCAAACTACCAATATTTAGAATATGTAACGGACTTATTGGAGCAAATAGAAAGTGAATACCTTTTATATAAAAAAGGACTTAAAACAGATGTTTCTGATAGCGTGCAGGGAATTAAAAAGGCTAAAGCATTAAATGATTACCTAAGCAATGTAAAAGACAAAGAAGCCTTTGCAAAAGATTTAAAAGATACATTCAATAATGAAAAAGGTATTCCCTTCAAAATAATGATAGAGCTATTGAAAGCTGAAAATATACTTTTAATCGGGAATAGAGATTTTTTAGGATTTTACCGAATTATAAACCCTTTTTTCAATAGCGATATTGGAACCTATACCGCCTTAAATGATGGTTACAAACATACAGCCGATGAACAAACCAAGTGTTTTCAAGAAATCCAAATAATTGCGCAAAAACTTAAACCTTTGATTATTAAGCACAAAGGATAAAATAAAAGTCGTATAACTTGTATTTACTTGTATACAAGTTTATACAACTGAATATCAATAAGTTACATAATAAATACCTATAAATTTGTATCAGTTAACAATTAAAACTGATACAAAATGAGCAATCCATTTGAAGCCCTCGAAATTAGGTTAAGCCATATCGAAAATCTACTACTCGATATTAAGCACCCACCCCAAACCAAAGAAAACAAACTTTTTTCTGTCAAAGATTTAGCGGTTTACGCTGGAGTTTCAGAACTCACAGTAAGGAACTGGATAATTGAAGGGAAGGTAAAAGCCAAAAAAATAGGCAGACGTTTATTTATTGAGCAAAACCAATTTGAAAAAGGTTTAAGCGAGGTTAAGTCTTTGAAATATAAAAGATAAGGGCATGAGTACATTAAGCACCCAAGGCCCTCAAAAATTTTGTTCTACGCTGGACAAAGATATAAAAGTTTCTTACTTTAAAAATGCAAAATCTTCTAAGAAAACAAAAGATATTTTTATTTCTGAGTATTTAGCCCTTGTAAGCGATCAAACAAAAAGAGCTGAAGCCGAAAGGTTAAGAGTTTTAACCCTAGACGAATATAAAAAAGCCAAACTTTTAATGCCGTGCATTACGGGTTCGAGTGTAATGAATGAATACGGGCGTTCTTTAAAAGATATCTTATACTTAAACGGTTTAGCAATTGTAGATTTTGACGAATTACCAAACGGTTACAACGACTGGCAGCAACTAAAAACGGACTTAGAAAACGACCCTTTTACATTCATTGTTCACTTTTCACTAAGCGGGCGTGGTTTATGCGTTTTCGTGAAAATCCCAAAAGAAAATAATTTCAAAGAAATTTATCTTTCATTTTACGAATACTACGTTATGATGTTTGGGGCAAGGATAGACTTTCTAGCAGACGAAAGCCGTTTGAGATTTATAGCTTTTGACTCAAACCCGTTTTATAACCCTAATTCAGAGGTTTACAAAGGTATATTGCAGGAAGTAAAGGGAGTACCAGCACACCCGCAGGGCAATGATAATGTTTTAGACAGTTATTCAACCGATCCCGCAATTGCATTCAACAACAGTGGACTGGCAGGACTTGAAGTCGTAAACAGACTTTTAGAGAATTTAGGCTATTCGATTACAGCAGGAAAAGAGCCTACTATTTTTGATTATCAAAGGGCTGGCGGTGGTTTACGATCAATTGTCGCATTTTATAATAACGACGTCGTAAAATTTGAACGTCATTCTACAAATACAGGGCTTAAAAAGAAACATTACAACCTATTCGATCTTTATACTGAGTTAAACAATTTTGATCTTTACACAAGCCAAAAAGAGCTGGCAGGTTTAGGGT
>JAYVGE010000232.1:0-3718 GCA_043772515.1 Flavobacterium sp.
CTGTCACCTTCGCGCAATTCTTCCGCGTTGATTCCTGATGCATGAACAAAAATGTCTTTTCCTGTTTCTTCGTCTGTAATGAATCCGTAACCTTTAGATTCATTGAAAAATTTAACTGTACCTGTACGCATTGTAATAGTAATAATAATTTATAATGAGACAAATGTAATCTTTAATGTAATACGAAAGACATTATTCTCTTGTTTTTTTGTAAAAATATTGATATTCAGCGTTTTCGAGCTTTAAAGGGTGTCTAATTGGATGTGTAACTCCTTCAATTGTCCTGCATCAATTGTTGATGGTGCATCGATCATTACATCGCGACCCGAGTTGTTTTTTGGGAAAGCAATAAAATCACGAATGGTTTCTTGACCTCCTAAAATGGCAACCAAACGGTCTAATCCAAATGCTAAACCTCCGTGTGGAGGTGCTCCAAATTGAAAGGCATCCATTAAGAATCCAAATTGTGCTTTGGCTTCGTCTTCGGTAAATCCTAAATATTTGAACATTAATTGTTGAGTTGCTTTATCGTGAATACGAATAGAGCCTCCTCCAATTTCGTTTCCGTTCAAAACCATATCATAAGCATTGGCACGTACTTTTCCAGGATTGGTTTCCAGCAAGTGCATGTCTTCTGGTTTTGGAGAGGTAAAGGGGTGGTGCATCGCATGATAACGTCCGCTTTCTTCGTCAAATTCCAATAATGGGAAATCGACGACCCATAGAGGGGCAAATTCTGCTGGGTTTCTCAATCCTAATCGAGTGGCAAGTTCCATACGAAGTGCCGAAAGCTGGGTTCTGGTTTTATCTGCTGGACCAGAAAGTACAAAAATCATATCGCCTGGTTTTGCTCCGGTAGTTTTTGCCCAATTTGTTAAATCATCTTGGTCATAGAATTTATCTACAGATGATTTATAAGTTCCATCCTCGTTGCATTTTGCATACACCATTCCGCTGGCGCCAACTTGAGGGCGTTTTACCCAGTCAATCAAGGCATCAATCTCTTTACGGGTGTAGTTTCCTGCTCCCGGAACGGCTATTCCAACCACCAATTCAGCTGCATTGAAAACAGGAAAATCTTTGTGTTGTGCAAATTGATTTAACTCCCCAAATTCCATTCCAAAACGTATGTCCGGTTTGTCATTTCCGTAAGTTTTTATGGCATGTTCGTAGGTCATTCTAGGGAATTTTTCTACTTCTATGCCTTTTATTTCTTTGAGTAAATGACGAGTAAGTCCTTCAAAAATATTCAAAATATCTTCTTGCTCTACAAAAGCCATCTCACAGTCAATTTGTGTAAATTCGGGTTGTCTGTCGGCACGTAAATCTTCGTCACGGAAACATTTTACGATTTGAAAATATTTATCCATTCCGCCCACCATCAATAATTGTTTGAAGGTTTGTGGAGATTGTGGTAAGGCATAAAATTGTCCTGCATTCATCCTAGAAGGTACCACGAAATCTCTAGCTCCTTCTGGAGTAGATTTGATTAAGTAAGGTGTTTCTACTTCGCAAAAATCTAAATCCGAAAGGTATTTACGAACTTCCATTGCTACTTTGTGACGAAAAAGTAAATTATTTTTTACAGGATTACGTCGAATGTCAAGATAGCGGTATTTCATTCGAATGTCTTCTCCACCATCGGTTTCGTCTTCTATGGTAAACGGAGGTGTTAAAGCGGCATTCAAAATGGTGAGCTCAGAAACTAAAATTTCGATTGCGCCAGTTGCAATGTTTTTGTTCTTGGCTTCGCGCTCAATAACAGTCCCTTTTGCCTGAATCACAAATTCGCGACCCAAAGTTTTCGCCATTTCAAATACTTCTTTTACAGAGCGACTTTCGTCAAAAATCAATTGCGTAATTCCGTATCGATCGCGTAAATCTACCCAATTCATGAATCCTTTATCACGAGATTTTTGAACCCAACCTGCTAGTGTAACTTCAGTGTTAATATGTGAGGCGTTCAATTCGCCACAGTTATGACTTCTATACATGAGTTTAATTTTAGTTTACTTCGTCTGTTTGCCCTTTTGAGCTCGAGTGCAAAAGTAAACACAAAAATTAAATTAATCTTGAAAAGCGTACAACTTCAATAAAATTAAATTTTTGTTAATATTTAAAAACTCTTCTAGAATAGAATTAGATTTGAAGTACTAGAAAATTTAACCAACCATTTTATGAGACAATTATTACTTATTGCAGTTGCTTTTGTTTGCTCGTTCGGGAGTTATGCACAAGGGAAAAAATACGTTACTTTTCAGGCAGAAATTGCTAACAGAAACGGTGATTCGATCTTTATTCGAAACAACCAGAAGATTATTAAAAAAATAGCGGTAAACAAAAAAGGGATTTTCAAAGACACATTGCGGGTTGTAGAAGGCGCCTATATGTTTTTTGATGGTGTTGAGTACTCAAGTCTGTATCTTAAAAATGGTTATGACTTAAAAATGAAAATGGATGCCAAAATGTTTGATGAATCTATTGTCTATACTGGTATTGGGGCAAAAGAGAATAATTATCTGGCTCAAAATGCATTACAGGAAGAGAAATTCGATTATAATACGCTTTTAGCTTCAAGTGAAGTCAATTTTAAGAAGGTTTGCGAAGAAAAGAAATTGTCGGGTTTTGCTCTTCTAGACCAATCGAAACTAGATCCTAATTTTGTCTCTGTTCAAAAAAAGAGTATCGAAATGTCGTTGGTGGGATTGGCAGCATATTATAAACAAGGACAAGAGAACAATAAATTAAACAACGCCGTTTCTCCCTCTTTTGATTATGTGAATAATGCTGGTGGAACTTCTAAATTAGAAGATTTTAAAGGGAAATATGTTTATATCGATGTTTGGGCAACTTGGTGTGGCCCGTGTCGTGCCGAAATTCCTTTCTTGAAAAAGATAGAAGAAAAATACCATGGTAAAAACATTTCTTTTGTAAGTATCTCTATAGATGAGCAAAAAGATAAGCAAAAATGGAGTGCCTTGATTAAAGAAAAAGGGTTGGGTGGCGTGCAGCTTTTTGCCGATAAAGATTGGGATTCTCAATTTGTAAAGGACTACAATATTACGGGTATTCCTAGATTTATTTTGATAGATCCTGACGGGAAAATTGTAAAAGCGGATGCTTCAAGACCATCGTCGCCAGAATTAGAAGTAGAACTGGATGCACTTTTGAATTAGATAAAAAGAGAATGTTAAGGTCTTGCCTTTTTTGTTTTGATGTTTTCAATGTTAAGCTTTTGTCTAATGTTACTAAATTGTTAACTAAAAGTTTTTTTAATGTAAATTATTTTCTAAATTTGATAAGAAAATGTAATTAATTAAAACTAACGATATGAAAAAGTATGTAATTTTAGTAGCACTATTGTTCTCTGGGATTCTTTTTGCACAAGAGAGTAACCCTAAATTAGAAGTTGTCGGTCAGCAAGTTAAGGCTATTTATTATTTTGAAGATGGAAGGATACAACAAGAAGGATTTTATGAAAACGGAAAGCTTCAAGGTAAGTGGATTTCTTATGACAAGAATGGAATGAAAGTAGCAGCAGGAGAATATGATAAAGGTCAAAAAATAGGGACGTGGTTGTTCTGGAAAGATTCGTTAGTTACAGAAGTAAATTATTCTGAAAGCAGAATAGCTTCAGTAAAAAGTTGGAAAAAAGATAGATTAGCCAAAAACTAGATTCTGGTAATTGATGTATAAAAAAGGCTTTCGAAATTTCGAA